>NZ_JUEI01000006.1:0-197204 GCF_000802655.2 Paenibacillus sp. IHB B 3415
CTATATAGCCGTGGAAAAAACAAAGAGTCGCAGAAGGTCATAAATCTGTGTGGCGGTTCATGGTACATAAACAAATCGAGATGATCTTTCCAGCCAAAGAACGGAAGAAGAAGAGGTACCGTGAGCGAATGCTGGAGAGTTATTGTCAAGACCCGCGGATTTGTTCCTGCTGCAAGCACCGGATGTTGCTTGTGGTCATTTGGCATGCAGAATATGGCCGGATTTATTATTATGACGAAGAGACCGTGAGCGAATGCTGGAGAGTTATTGTCAAGACCCGCGGATTTGTTCCTGCTGCAAGCACCGGATGTTGCTTGTGGTCATTTGGCATGCAGAATATGGGCGGATTTATTATTATGACGAAGAGCGGGAATACGCAAACCAAAAGAAATGGGGGATAAGGAAAGATGGGAAAAGGCGAAGAGACCAAGCCGGATAAAACAAGCAATTGGGATCTATGGGAGCCGTGGGGAGAAGAAGAGCCGGAGGTATGGATTGACTATGTCTGTGTCGAGTGTGGGGAGTTAGATCCTGTGACTGACTTTATAGTGGGCGAGTGTTTGTATGGGCTAAAACCCGGAAAATTCCCAGAGTTTTTCTGTCTGTCTTGTAATGGAACCTTGGTGAGAAAAAAGGAGCCAGCGGACAAATAAGCGCTGGCTAGTAAGCCCATTCACCCGCAGGGTGATTTTGTTCATTTTTCTCCTTTTGTGCTTCTGCTATTCCCCAGACCGCTTAATAATTTCAATCAGGCGGATCTCAAAAGGCTCCAGAATAGCTTGGATCGGCAGTGCGCCGGAAACGCGTACACGTGATTTGCTGAGTTTAGGTATGGAGATACTGCGCAGATAATTGATTTCATCGGCTCTATGCTCCATCCCTCCCCCAATACTGTTTTCATTGTCAAATGCACTTCCGAACTGCTGGTTCACCACATGCTCTACAAGGTCATATGTGCCGCTGGCAGGTACCAGTTCGAAATTGAATTCCTTGCGCGATTTCGCCGGAAAATGGGAGTAGCGTTCATGGTAGGAAATGCTGATGGAAACGCCTTTGGCGTAAACTTCATCATAATGGTGATAATTGTGCAGCAGAATCTGAAAGCCGGTGCTTGATCTGGTAATGAAATATCCTTCGCCGCCCGTAATCCGCTCATTTCCCAGCTTGTTAAGGAAGGAAAAGGCGTGATAGGACGGTTTTTTGATATTGTTATGGGTAAAGAGGCCGAGTCCTCCGTGGAATAACTGTTGCGGCAGGAGATTCTCCTCATGGAGATCGGTCAGCAGCCAATAACCGAAGGCATCAAGGCGGTCATAATTCTCGGTTAGGTTTTTGACAATATATGCTGATTTGAAGCAGGTATCGCTCATCAGGTCTTTATGGGAGACAGTCGAATTCCACTCTGTCAGATACACAGGAAGGGACCCGAACCGTGATTCATGCAGCCTCAGCTTCAGCCGGTCAATAAATTCAGAGAAGGAGTGGCTTACCGGGCTTAGATTTAACTGGTTATCCTGACCGTTATAATTCCATAAGTCTATATCGTAGTAATGAATCGTAATGAAATCAGGCGTGCAGCCCTGTTCTCTACTGAAATTAAGGAACTGGAACAGCCAGTCTTCATTTTTGTTATAGGTCGAGAAGGCGGCGGGTCCCCCGAAGGGGATTGCAGAATCGATTTGCTTCACGGTTCTATAGGTGTTCTGGTACAGCTGATTAAAAATGTCATCATGGCTGAATCCAAACAATAGATTGGAAGAACTGGGCTCATTCCAGACACAGAACAGCCAGCTTCTTACTTCCTCCAGACCGTAACGCTGGATCAGATGCAGGGTAAGTGTCCTGATCAGCTGGTTCCATTTGTCCATGCTCTTTGGCGGACTGGTATTGATTTGATTGTAAAAAACGGTCTTCTCCAGATTACTGGCGAGTTTCTTAGGCATGAAGGAGAACTGTACCAGCGGCTTCAGCCGTACGGAGAGCAGAAAGTCAAACACCCTCTCAATAAACTGGAAATTATAGATAGGCTTACCCTCAGCGTCTTCATTGTATACCATCATGTCATCATCCAGCAGGCTGTGCATCTTAATATACTTGAACCCAATTTCCGACTGGGCAATCCGCAGCGCCTGCTGCACGTCGGCCAACAGCACCTCCTTGGCCCGGCTTACCCCAATAAAGTTCTTAAAATGATGCTCAAGCACTGTCCCGGAAGCAGCGGCAGGAACTTTTATCAAAGAAGTTCTGCTACTGCCTATCCGCTGCGGCAGGTCAACGGGGGTGGACTCCAGATTGCTTTCGATGAACGCCTTAATATCCTCATAATAAGACAAAGGCTCGTCCTGGTAGTAATTCACGGATTTTTCCTTGGTCGCTTCGATACTTCCCAGAATTTCACCCGCATGCTTCTTTCTCCAAGCACTGGGTAGCTCTCCGTATTTCTCGGTGAAAGCTACAACAAATGACCGGACATTGGGGAAGCCGTTTTGCGCTGCTACCTTGTCTATTGTCAACGACTCGTTGAGCAGATCATTTACCGCATGATGTAACCGGATATCTTTCAAGTAGTCACTGAAGGACATTCCCATGTTTCGTTTGAAGTATTTTGACAAATAGGGCACGGACAAATATTCGGTTTTGGCCATATTTTGCAGAGAGACGGGGTCACTGTATCTACTGTTGACATAATCCAGAATCCGGCTGAGCCGGTCCAGATTCTCCTGGGAGTAGCTGTTAATGTCCTTGCCGTCAGTGCTGAAATTAGAACCTAGCTCATAGATCAGTTCGTACACAAGTGAAATGTTTTTGAGATCGATATATTCATCGGGATAGATATTGTACTTCAAGATTTGGGCAACGATCCGTTTCAAATGTTTGAATCGGTCGGGGTGGCCGGAACGGGCCGAGTTGCAGTCGTAGTACATTTTCTGGATATCCGACGAGACTTCTTTCAGCAGTTCTAGTTTGATTTGCAGTGCAATCATGGTGGCATCCTCGGCATGGAGCTCATGAACCTCATTGGAATTAATCAGAATAATATCACCGGCTCCAAGTTCATAACTCTGGTTGTTGACGGTAATGTGTACGCTTCCTTTGATATTAATAATGAGCTCCAGCGATTGATGCCAGTGGCGGTTGACCTGTCCGATGCGGTGGAGGAAGAATTTGATGGGGAGCTGTTTGGGAAAACTAATGACTTCATGACGAAATTCCATAGGTGTACCCCTTTCAATAGGCGAATATTTAATCTTGAAGGTTGAAACAATATGCAAATATTTAATCTCATTCTTTAAAATTTAATGAAGATAGCGCTAATGATCTTATTATAGGTTAAAAATCTGCCCTAATCTAGTTAATATGAACAGTTAAGATTGGTTGTGGCAAATGTTACGATATAGCAGTGGGAGGTAAGTGATAACCTATGGCAAAAGGAATGTTGGATATGGAAAGGCAAGTATTTCTGGAGACCCGGAATATAAGTAAGAAATTTAATGATGTGACTGCTGTTAATCAGGTGAGCATGAATATTAGGCTCGGTGAAATCCGGGGACTCATCGGAGAGAACGGATCAGGAAAATCAACCATCTCGGCGATGATGAGCGGCTTATTGCCTGCTACGGGTGGAGAAATGCGGATTGCGGGTGCTCTCTACCGCCCCAAAAGCACACTCGATGCCAGAGAGCATAAAATTTCAATGATCGTGCAGGAGACAGGCACCATTCCTGAGCTGTCGATCGCAGAGAATATGTTTCTTGGCGAAGAGAAGCGGTTTGCTAAGCGTGGATTCATTAACCGTCAGCGGATGAACCGGGAGGCCAAACACGCGCTGGGGCTGATCGGCCTGCACGAACTGGATGTGACCAGACCCATGTATACGCTTGGGTTTGAACAACGGAAACTGACCGAAATCGCCAGAGCCTTATATTATGATCCCACATTGTTTATTGTCGATGAGACTACAACCGCTTTATCGCATGAAGGCAGAGTTCTGATCCATCAAATGATGCGCAGGCTTAGAGACCAAAATAAGGCCGTATTGTTTATTTCCCACGATCTTCCCGAATTGATGGAAGTCTGCGATGTGCTCACGGTAATGCGGGACGGTAATCTGATTACAACCATTGAGAAACAGGATTTTAATGAAAATCATATCAAACAATCGATGGTAGGGAGGGTCATTGAGGGGAATTATTACCGGACTGACTATGACGGTTCTTACAGCGAGCAGGTCTTGATTTCCGTCAATAATGTCAGCGCTTCCGTCCTGCGGGATATTGATTTAGAGCTGCATAAAGGAGAGATTTTGGGGATAGGCGGGCTCTCGGGAAGCGGAATGCATGAACTGGGCAAATTAATGTATGGAGGACTGAAACCTGTGCAGGGGGAGGTCATCGTCTATGAAGAACGGGAGGATGGCGTTCCGGCGGTTCCGCGTAAGCTGAACAGCATCCAAGTGGCAATAGCTAGCAGAATCGGTTATGTTTCCAAAGACAGAGACAAGGAAACGTTAATTATGGAAGCGTCCGTTAAGGACAACCTGGTGCTATCTGCGCTGGACCAGCTTTCCAGGTTCGGCCTGATCCTGCCCGGCCGGGAAAAAAGCTTCGCTACGGGACAGATGGAGGGTTTGCAGATTAAAGCCAGTGGCATGAACCAGAATGTCGGGGAATTGTCCGGAGGGAACAAGCAGAAGGTTTCCTTCGGAAAATGGATTGGGAACAACTCCAAAGTTCTGATCTTGGACAGCCCTACCCGCGGGGTGGACGTTGGGGTGAAAACCACCATGTATCAGCTGCTCTATACATTAAAGCGGGAAGGGTATTCCATATTGATGATTTCCGAGGAACTGCCGGAGCTGATCGGCATGAGCGACCGGATTCTGATGATGAAGGACGGAAGAATTAGCAAGGAGTTCACCCGGTCGGAGGATCTTAGTGAGGGTATGCTGATTGAGCATATGATTTAGAGTAAAGGCGGGAAACTTAATGGAACAGGGCAATACGGCTACAAAAGGAAACCGCAGGAGCGTGGGAGAATTCCCGGGCATTGCCGGATTTCTGAAAAAAAATAAAAATACCCTCATTCAATATGCAGGCTTGGCGCTTGTAATTGTGGTCTTCGCCATACTGACCGGCGGAGACCTGCTATCTGGCTTCAATCTTCGGACGATTATCAAGCAGCTTGCCGTTCTATTCACAATTTCAGTGGGCATGGTCTTTATTTTTTCCCATGGAGGAATGGATATTTCGGTAGGCGCTGTCATGGCGCTGAGTTCCATGGCGGCGGTGTATACACTGAATGCCGGTGCTCCGCTTGCGGCAGGCATTCTGGCTGCTGTTGCCGTGTCTGTCATTTGTTATTTGCTGAATGTTTTAATTGCCATACAGTTCGGACTGATGCCTGTCATTTCCTCCCTTTCGATTATGTTTATCGCTAGAGGGCTGGTGACCTATAACGTATCCACAGCTACCGAGAAGCTTGGCGTCATGGATGCGGAACAGCTGAAGCTGCTGGGCAGAAGCATTCCATTTATTCTGATTTTTCTTACGGTGGTCGGACTTATCGGAATTGTGTTGTTTCATTACACGAAGATTGGCAAGCAGAGCCGAGCGGTTGGCGATAACCCATTGGCGGCTATGCAAAGCGGAGTCCAGGTCAAAAAAACCAAGATCACCGGCTATGCCTTGGCGGGTGTGCTGATAGGCTTCGCATCGATTTTATCTTTGGCCCGCTCCACGGTGATCAGCGAGAACACGGGATCAGGTATGGAGATGGATGTCATTGTGGCTCTGATATTGGGCGGATTGTCGCTGAATGGCGGCAGCAAGGCGAAGATGAGCTCGGCGATTGTCGGCAGCATTACTTACATTTTGCTAAATAACGGGTTGGTCATGGTGGGAGTGGCTACGGAAGTGGTTTCTTTGGTTAAGGGGATCGTGTTCCTGCTGGTGGTGTTTCTGCTGCTCAAGCGGCCCTCTACCGAGGTTATGCCCCGCTAATGTACAAAAAATTCATATAAAAAGAGGGATAGACAATGAGAAAAAGAAAACTGGCTGCTATTCTGATTACGCTGATGCTGCTCATCGGGATCGTTATGACCGGCTGTGGGGACAAAGCTAATAATGCAGGCGGCAATGAGAAGAAACCAGTCAATATTGGGGTTATGCTGTACAATTATACGGATATCCAAGGCCAGGAGATCAAATCTTACGGTGCCTACCTGGAAAATAACTTCAATGTGAAGTTTAACTATGCAACTGTGGGTTCAAGTGAGGAGGACCATATCAAAGGTCTGGAGAACCTGCTTGCCTCCGGGGTTAAAGGCATCATAAGCGGTTATGACACCGCTCTCGAACAAAGCGTGAGCTTGTCAGAAGAAGCCGGTGTGTATTACATGGTAATGCTTGGTGATGTGGATGGAAGTGTAAAGAGCGACTACCTGGTCGGAGGAATCAAGCAATTCGGGGACAATCCGGCAGATCTGGGAGCTATCTACGCAGAGAAGGCTTACAGCGCGGGCGCTAGAAATATCGGGGTTACCTCGTTTCCTGAGTTTGCCTTCCGGGACGCACCGGCAATCATCTCCGGCATGACCGGGAAGATGAAGGAACTGGATGTGAACCAAGAGGCTGTCATTTATCCGACAGAATATCATTCCTTTGCACCGGAAAATGCCAGTGATGCGGTAACCAAAATCATCTCGGGGCATCCGGAGGTAGATACGATCTTTGGTCTAGGTTCTGGTATGGATTTTGTCTATCCGGCTATTCTTAACAGCTCTACTCCCGGAATCCGGTTGCTTGCGTTGGGATACAACAATTCTACGACAGCAGGTCTTCAGAATGGCAATATCCTGATGGCCGGAACAAATAACTATACACAAATTTTGGCCAACGCCTTTGCCCAATTGTACGACCGTATCAACGGAAAGGTTTATTCGGACTGGCAACTTAATGGAAAGGTCAATTATGTAACACTGAGCTCTGTAGAAGAGGCCAAAAGTTTCACCAAATATGTGATTCCTGGTGATAAATCGGAAGGTTCGGTTACCGCTGACGAATTGAAGGAAGTTATGCTAAGCTTCAACGAATCTGCGACCTGGGAATCGCTGCAGACATTAACCAGCCGAACCTTGTCGGAGATTCAAGCAGCCAGAAATGAATAGAACCGGGGAATGGGCTTGCCCGCCCCAATGTAACGGAGTGAGCACATGAAGAAGCTTATGATCAAGGGAGCTTGGGGATTGCTGAGAACTTTTTTGTTCCCTGTATTGATATATGCAATTATTTTGCTGGTTACCGTCATGATGGACCGTTCGGGTTTTGCAACATCGGGGGCTTTTGACAGAATGATCAGAAGCAGCGTGCTTTCCACGATTATTGCGTATGCCATCGCCTTGCCCTTATCGGGAGCCCGATGGGATTTCGCGCCGGGGATCATCATTATCCTGTCCGGTATCGTTGGCAGCAATCTGGCCATTAATCTGAATGCAGGACCGTTGGCCCTGCTGATAATGACGGCGGGAATTGCGGTGGTACTCAGCCTGCTGGAAGGCGTTTTGTATCTCGTAATCCGGGTTCCAACCATCATTGTTTCACTTGGTGTAGTCATGGTGTACGAAGCGTTGTCAGGTGTAGTCTACGGCGGGTCCGGGACGCAGCTATATATGCATCCAGAGCTGACGGTATTTGCCCGGTCACCGTGGATATATATGGTGCTGGCGGTCATTATGGTGCTGTTCTACTTCCTGCTCGGCCGGACCCGATTCGGCTTTGATACGCGTTCCCTTGCAGCAAATCCCCGTCTGGCAGTCAATATGGGCGTGAAAGAGAAGAAGAATATCATGATTACTTATTTGACCGTCGGCGTGTTGCTCGGGGTAGCTGCTGTCATCAATGCCTCTACAGTATTGGTGTCCCCCGCGAACAACCTGAGCTCCACCTCGTTGATGTTTTCTTCGATGGGGCCGGTGCTGGTAGGACTTTATTTGGCGCGTTTCTCGAATATTCCACTCGGTATTTTCGCCGGTGCGCTGGGAATGAATGCCTTATCCTATGGCATGGTTATTCTGGGGATCGACAGCTCCATGCAGACCGTCAACCTGGGTGTGTTCATCGTGGCATTCATGGGATATACCTCTAACCAGGAGAAAATACGCACATTTTTCAAACGATTCAGTGCACGTTCTGAGGCTTAGAGCTAGGACGGCAACTGCAGCAAGGATAGGAGTGGGAGAATGGATATCAAGCAGTTGAGAGAGAAACCGTTTTACTTGAGTGAAGAAGATTTGAAATGGGTGCAAGGCGCCTTCGGGCAAATGTCGGTGCAGGAAAAGATCGGACAGCTGTTCTTCATGGTCGGCTACAAGCAGGATGAGTCTTTTCTGAAGGGTGTAGCCCAAGAGACCGGTATTGGAGGGCTGATGTGCCGCTCGATGGCCAAAGAAGAAGTGGTAGCCGCTGTAACCACCCTGCAGAGATCTGCTCGGATTCCGCTGCTGATTGCCGCCAACTTGGAGGCAGGTGGGCAAGGAATTACCACGGATGGTACCAAAATTGGTTCGAATATGGCTATTGCTGCAACCGGGAGCAATGACCTGGCCTATCAATTGGGCAAAATATGCGCCCTAGAAGGCGGCAGCGTAGGGGCTAATTACGCCTTTGCGCCTGTAATCGACATTGACTATAACTTCCGTAATCCGATCACGAATACCCGGACTTTCGGAAGCAGTCCCCAAACGGTGATGGAGATGGGAGCTGCCTATGTGAAGGGCTGCCAAGAACATGGAATGGCCGCTTCGGTGAAGCATTTTCCCGGCGACGGCGTGGATGAGCGGGATCAGCATCTTGTGACCTCCGTGAATTCCCTAACACCTGAAGCGTGGGACGATACCTATGGAGTGGTGTACAGCCACTTAATCGAAGAAGGAGTTAAGACGGTAATGGTTGGCCATATTGCCCTTCCCGGATATTCCAAACTGCTAAATCCGTCCCTTCGGGATGAGGAGATCCTACCGGCATCTCTGGCAAGTGAGCTTCTGGACGGGCTGTTGCGGAAACGTCTTGGCTTCAACGGGCTGATTATTACCGATGCGACCACGATGGCGGGAATGAACATCCCGATGCCGCGAAATGAGTTGGTCCCCCGGGCGATTGAAAGCGGCTGCGATATGTTTCTGTTCACCAAAAACCTGGAAGAGGATGTAAGATTCATGAAGGAAGGCCTGGAAGCGGGGTTGCTCTCTCCCGGCAGACTGGACGATGCAGTCCTGCGCATTCTGGGGCTCAAGGCTTCGCTCAGACTGCATGAGCGGGAGAATGTTCCGGTGCTTGCTGAGTCCTCCGGAGTGCTGAGACATGAAAGTCATTTGGAGACGGCCAGAACTGTGGCAGATCGGTCTATAACGCTTGTTAAAGAGGAAGCCGGCGTGCTTCCGTTATCACCCGAACGTTATCCGCGTGTGCTGCTCTATGACATCGAAAGCGAGGCTAATGCACTGGGCTACAGCAAGACGCACGGACTGGCTACAGCCTTTATCCCGATGCTGGAGAGTGAGGGGTTCAAAGTAACACGCTTTGAGCCAGCGGGCGTCTATGAGGGATTGCAGAGCTCTTTTACAGAAATGAAAGAAAGCTATGATATTATCCTTTATTTATGTAATCTGGCAACCAAGTCCAATCAGACAACTGTCCGGATCGAGTGGCTTAACCCGATGGGAATCAATGTTCCAAATTATATTAACTCCATTCCGACGTTGTTTATTTCTACAGAGAATCCGTATCATCTTCTTGATGTCCCACGGGTCAAGACCTACATTAATACTTATGGAGTCAACGATTATACGCTGCCGCAGCTGCTTGCCAAATTGATGGGGCGGTCACAGTTTACAGGCAAGAACCCGATTGATCCGTTTTGCGGCAAATGGGATACAAGATTATAGGAAGGGGTATACCCATGATTCATCAAACAATCCGGCTGTTGGATAACTCTGCAGCCACACTTACAACCTACATCCAGGAAGACGGTGAATTCGACCGAAAAAACATAGTCCGTCCGGCTGTTCTGATCTGCCCTGGCGGCGGATATACAGTTATTTCGCAAAATGAAGGAGAACCGGTGGCACTGGCTTATGCTCGAATGGGGTATCATGCCTTTGTTCTGAGTTATTCTGTGAAAATCGACAATCCGTTTCCCGCTGCTCTGCTCGAGCTGGCCTATGCCATGGCTTTCATTCGGGAACATGCGGAAGAATGGCTCGTGGACAAGGACAATATTTCAGTAATCGGCTTTTCCGCAGGCGGCAATCTTGCGCTTAGTCTTGGGATTTATTATAAACATCCCCTTCTTACCGACAGTACAGGCTTGAACGCTGCCCAGATCAAGCCCAATCAGCTGCTGCTTGGCTATCCGGCAGTTACCCTGGAGCCACGTTCGGAGAAGACCCCCGATTTTGTCATTGAACTGATGGAAAAGGGACTGATGCCGGATATGAGAGGGCCAAGCATTCGTGAAATCCTGATGGGCAAAGAGAATTTGACGGATGAGGAGAAAGCATCGTTAAATTTGCTGCACAAAATTCATCCGGAGCTGCCCCGCACGTTTATTTGGGGGACTTATGAAGATACAGTGATCCTGCCGACGGATTTATTCGGTCTGGCGGAGGCGTTATTCCGCAATAAGGTGCCCTGTGAATTGCATATGTTCGAAAAGGGGCCACATGGCATGTCGCTTGGCGATGAAACGGTCAAGTCCGCAGAGCAGGTACAGCATTTGCATCTCTCCGAGTGGTTTAACCTTAGCGTAAATTGGCTGCGGCAGGGAGTGGTTTCCTCTTGAGCACTTTTCCCCAAGCGGTCATCTTTGATCTGGACGGCGTTCTCACAGATACTGCGGAATTCCACTACCTGGCGTGGAAGCAGCTCGGCGCGGAGCTGGGAATAGAAGTGGACAAAGCGTTGAATGAGCAGCTAAAGGGAGTCAGCCGCCTGCAGTCGCTGGAGCGGATTCTTGCGGCGGCGCCTGTTCCTCCGGTGCTGACAGCAGAGGAAATGGAGCTTCTGGCAGCCCAGAAAAATGCGCATTATACCGCATTGATCGCCTCCATCACGCCAAGCGATATTTTGCCTGGCATAGCTGCACTGCTCCAGGAGTTGCGGGCGGCGGGCATGAAGCTGGCTGTCGGTTCGGCAAGCCGGAACGCCCCGTTCGTGTTAGAGCGCCTGGGACTGGAGAGCACATTTGACTATGTAGTCGATGCAGGCCGCATCAGGTACGGCAAGCCGGACCCGGAGACTTTTACGAATGCCGCAGATTATCTGAAGGTTCCTTGTGAGCTCTGCATCGGGGTAGAGGATGCTGCTGCTGGCATTGAAGCGATCAAGCGGGCCGGGATGTTCGCTGTTGGCATCGGTTCAGCCCAAACGCTCCGGCAGGCAGATTGTCTGGTGTCAGCCGCTGAATATCTCAACGCAGAGACTATCATAGCCGCATATACCCGTTGGAAGAAAAAAGCTTAAGCTGCACAAGATTTGCTGTCATTCAAGCAATGCAAAATCGGAAATCCACAAGGGCTGGGCTGTCCTGAACTGCACCCGGTCAAGTAGACAGTATAAAATAAGTATTTTAAGCGACCTTAGTCCTGAATTCATTGGGACTGAGGCCGTTTAGTTTTGTCTGTATCCGTTCGTAATTGTAAAAGTGTATGTAATTATTATCAATGTCTTGTTGGAGCTCTTTAAAGGATTGGTAGGTATGCAAGTAGAGTACCTTTCACATTTGAGTGTCCCTCAGAAGGATTCCATGGGTCCGTTATCAATACAGCAACCCACTCGGGACATGCTTTGCGTCAGTTTCGCCTTGTCGAGCATCTCCTTAAAGTGTAGAGAAGTATACTGGAAACCACGGTCGTTATGCTAAGACAAAGACTGTATACTCGTTGTTGAGTTGCAGTCTTTGTTGTTTTCGAGAAGCACGCCTATAGATGTCAGGTATCATATATTAATTTTAACTATTCCTTTGATTTAGATATGAATTAATGCTTAGTAAGTTAATTATTGCTAAAAGAATTATAAATATATATAATACAAACATACGTTCCTTTATAGTTTCTACAATAACTTAATAGTAATATGGTTTGCTGGACTTACTGTATAAATTACCAGGAGGAGAATGAATGATTAGAAAACTCGATGAGAAATTATCAGATAAAGAAAATATTGTACTACGCACAAAACCTCAACTTACTAGTATTCAATTACAAGTGTTTAAAAGTGCTATAAATAAGTCTATTGAAGAGCATAGTCCAATATGGTTAAAGGTATTTAAACCAAATTATGATAGAGTACTTCATGGTATCGTAATGACAGTGGATTATCATCTGTATGGAATTGAAGTGAGAACTATGAGGGATCAATCAGAATGGGTGGAAATAGAGGATATCTTAAAAATTACCTGAACAGGAATACTAATTTTTCACACATAACTGCCAAACAACTCTAAAAATATATTCTACTATTTCCAAGAAATTTTGATTAATAAAAAAGGTGAATCGACTAAATTAGATCCACCTTTCTTTAGTGAAATTACTTATCTTAGGGCAGCGATATTATTGTATAGTCCTACTCCATACAAAATTATGAGCCTGAGTATTAGATGGTAGATCACTATTTTATCACTTTTATAGAATTTTTCATGCAAATGTCGCGGACTTTTCTGAATTCAGAAAGATGCTTCTCTAAGTTTTCAATCAAGAGGTTAAGTTGTCTTTGAAAATCCACCTTATTATCAAGAGTGATGCGCTCATGTGAGAAGATTGTATCTGTGGAAAGTGGGCGATAGGAAGGTATACGAGAAATCAGCTCTTGGACTTTTTGTTCAATTGCTGTAATTTCAAATGGTATCAATTCTTCTTGTCTTGATTGAGAATCAGCAATCTTTGGCTTTTCGAAAGATTTTTTTGGTAGCCGCTTTTCTTCATCATAAACAGACCAGGCACGAAGTAATTCCTCTCCACCATTTCTAATCAAGTTGTCCTTGGTTTCATTTTTAATATCAGTATCTTTAAACATTGTTGCTATTCTCTTTACATCTTTTGGAGGCATTTGAGAACCGGCTACTTTCATTGCCAATGCATCACGAAATTCAAACGCTACATCTTTTAAAGGAAGCAACTGATCCTCTGTTAATCGGCCTGAAACAGACTCTTTACCACTTTTTATTAGTGAGCGCACATCTTTACTGAATTTTAAAAGTTCAAGTTTTGTACGAATATAAGTTTCTGTTTTTCCCAGCTTAGTTGAAAGGAACTTTGTTGAGATTTTGTATTCTTCATTTAAAAGTTTGTGAAAAGCCTCGGCCTCTTCTACAGGAGAAAAACTTTCACGCTGTATATTCTCAGCAAGTTGCTCTAAATAAATACTTAGTTCATCCATGTCTTCGGAAATAATACACGGTATATCCGTAAGTTTTAATTGACAAAATGCTTTATACCTTCTATTTCCAAAAATGATTTTATATCTGTTATTATTTAAAGCCCTGACTTTTATAGGATTAAGAAGACCAATTTCCTGAATACTATTTGCTAATTCAATTAAACTTTCGTCATCAAAGTTATATCTGGGTTGTTCTAAATCTTCATCAATCATATCAATAGGCAAATTCTTTACTAACATTAACATCTACTCCTTACTGTTCGGCAGCAGCATCAAAATCAAAACTCAGTTGTTCATGATCTCTGCTAGACTTTTTCGCTCGTAATCCCCCGATTTTGTACTTTTCAGCTGTTTCAGCCATTCCATTCGCACGATTTTTAAAAGTAGTAGAAACGTCTTCGAATTCATACTCATACTCAGGGATAAAATATCCCTTTCCTATGTTGGCAAGGTATTCTAAATCGGGATGTTTTCTTAACTTTTTAATCTGATACCTTAAGGAGTTTTTTTCCTTAAGTGTCTTCACAGGGAAACTGATATGATGTCCAATCCGATGAAGTGGCCAGGGATCATCGCCCCTTCTAGTTTTGAGCAGTTCAAATAGATTCAATTTTTGATCAGGACTCAACATAAAAACCCCTCCTTAAAAGAGATCCCCTCCATACTTAAATAGCGATGGTGTGGGATTCTTCGAGGGGTTTATATACATATATCTTACCTCATTTCTGCAATAAATGCCAAAATTATTAATAAAGAAATTCGGATTTTTGTGAAAAAAATATATTAAACACGGATTTTGTATATCAACTAAGATTAATTATTTATTCTATAGTAAACAGTTTTTGTTTAAGGTAATAATTTCAAGTTCCCTGCTAATAAATCTAATTTGCTAATATTGAAGCGTGGTAATATTTGTTCAGACCTTAATATATGTGTTGAGTAATTTTTTAAAAACCTCTCCATTTATTTTTGAATCAAAAAGGTCATGAGATGCATTGCAGAAAATGATGTCTTGACTAATGCTTTGTGACAAATAGGTTTTAATATTATCCGGTACAAATAATCCTAACGCTTGCACATTAAGGTTCTTACATCGCTCCATAGACCGGTAGAACCCTGCCATTTCGTAAGGCATTGCTGAACTACAGAGTAACCGAATGTCGGAGTTTACAAAAGAG
This sequence comes from Paenibacillus sp. IHB B 3415, assembly GCF_000802655.2. Taxonomy (NCBI): domain Bacteria; kingdom Bacillati; phylum Bacillota; class Bacilli; order Caryophanales; family Paenibacillaceae; genus Paenibacillus; species Paenibacillus sp. IHB B 3415. The sequence continues at coordinate 14,609 of NZ_JUEI01000006.1, forward strand.
TCTTGAATCTTGTGTTCCTTTAACATTCCGCAGTCAATCACGATGAAGTTATAATCCTGATTTAATTCTTTCGTCATATAGAAGTCAGAACCTTCCATTGAATAGGCGTTACCAAATTTATCGGGTTTGAATAACTGAATGATATGAGCTAAATGGTTGTTACTATTTGCCACAACGTAACATGCAGTTCCTCCGTGGGCGTTTATCCAACAGACCAGGTTGAAAGCAGTAGTAGTCACACCGACTCGCCGGTCACATCCTGCAATGGAAATTGTGACATTAGTGCAGTTAAACCGTAATTGGGTTACTTCTTCCACCGGTGAAATTTGAGGCGGTGCCTCTAATGAGATTGACTCTCCCTCAGCTTTACGTCGCAACATTCCCACTTCTGAAAAACACTCTCGAATTTCATCTTGTATCACTTCTGTTTTTTCGGCTGTAACCACATTTTGAATATCTGCCTGTATCAGTTCTTGGAAAAAAGGACTGCTCTCCGGTAGCCCTTCCGAAATCACAATGATCCGCATTTCATACATCATCTGAAAGGATAAAAGTGCTTGTACCATTTCTTCATCAGTCTCTTTTATTGCTCCACGCTCAATTGCTAAATAGCGAACATGGCTATAAAAGCGCATATCTTTGACCACAAAGGAATTGAGTGAAAATGACCCAATCAGCTTTTTTATCGGCAATTCCAACTCAGTCTCAATAAAATCTAGCAGATTAACTTTATTACTACTAGTTAGATATAGAATCATCCTTTACCCTTCCTTCATGAATAACAATATAATCCCAATGACCACTAGACCCATATAGAAAAAAAGCTCAATGAGCTGTTTCTTTTTGTCCATGCTCATCGTCCTCCTGCTGTTCCCATATAAGCAAACTTATATTCAGGGATATCAAAGTGGATATGCAGCCTCTTGGAGCCGATCATCAACAAAGCATGTTCGCGCTTCTTGCTGGCCAGAAGTTCTTCCTCTGCGTCCGTTAGGTTATAAAGCTCTCGTGTTTCTTGAAGGTTCTTCCCGTCTGTCCCCATTAGTATTTTGATACAAGGAATATCCAAAAGCGCTTGCCCATACATCTTGACTTCAGGTGCTAGAAAGTCGACGACACTATGAGAGATAATTGCCAATCCAGCTTCATATTTGCGAGCACGTTTCTCTACATTACGCAGGAAAACTAGGCTCTGTGGGACGTTCGGGTCAATCATCAAATAACACTCATCACAGATTAGAAGAACCCGTTCTGTCCGGTCCTGAGACATTTGCTCCCAGCACCAGGATAAGAGGTTAAAGTATTGGGTTCTCTTGATGTTCTCAGAAGTATTCTGAAGAGTATGGGTGTCCAAGCAAACGCAGCGGCTATGGGTTTGGATGGTACTGTGACCATTCCATAAAAAAGAGTCCCCACCATGTGCAATATCATGCAATAGTAGGGACAACTCTTTATACACTTCATCTCCAAGCTTCTTTTCCTTGCCATGAATCAGAGCGTAGAGGTCAGAAAAAGTTGGGAAGTCGGTACTGGAAAGTTTCGCAATGTCTGTGGTCCAGGTAATCTGAAACTGATTATACAATTCAATCAAACATTGCTTAAGAACAGCTTTTTGCATCATGGTCAGGTCAGGGATGTAGAGGTTAAAGAAGATTTCCAGATTCTTAAGATGAAGCGCCATGTCGGACATACCGTGACCTTCATCTTTATAAAGCGGAAATTGCTCATCCTCTTCATCGCGTGGAGCGGGGCGAATTTGCAGTGGATTGATTCTGCCATTAGATCCACCCCCGGCGTTAATCCAATCGCCATTTAGCCTCTGGCAAAGCTCCTTATATTCCGATTCTGGATCAATAAAAATAATTTTGGTACCCTTCATGTATTCACTAAGTGCCACATGCTTTACAGCTGTAGATTTACCCACGCCGGCCACGCCCATAATGACGATGTTTGAATTGGTTCGGTCGCCGCCACGCTTCCATGTATCGACGATGACCAATCCGCCGCTAGCATCCTTGGCGAAGTAGTAACCCGTGCCGTCGTTGAAACCAGAGCTTGCAAAGGGGAAACCTCCCACGAAGGTGCTCATCGGCATGATTTTATTTAGGATATCCCCCATTTGATCTTGTGCGGGGTACATGGGGGATAGGTGACGAAAGCCCTCTTTTTGAAGATGGGCCAGGTTACGAATTTTGCAGCGCATCATACTTAAGGTATTTTCAACACGTCTACATGTGCGGGTGAACTGCTTATCATCTTCAGCAAATGGCATGACCATTACATTCATAAGGCCAACCGTTTCACCGTTTTGGTCGATCTGCATCATAATGTTCTCACCATCGGTAGCCGCCTTGTCTGCTCGTTGACGGGTGAGAGGATCTTTAGCACTGTCGGCCATGCTGCGATTTTGTGTAATGGATTTGGATATTGCTGAGATTAAGGCGCTATTGTCTATAGGTTGAAAACCGATGGATACCATGGTAGATGGCATATTGGTTAGAGTGGAGAGCCAACCGACATCGGCTTTGGGAGGATACTGAATGACGCCATACATTTTAGCTGTTTGTTCACCAATCACAAGGCCGTTACGAGAAAACTCCAAGCCCATAGGAGTGATTGCGTTTAGAAGTGAAGGATTCACAGATAAAGATGGAGATGTGGGTTTCAAAATATCAGTTCTCCTTTCCGCTTATGATCCAGAAGGGGCCACCTGCTGCTGCATTTTTTCGGGCTTCGTTCAAAATAATGGAGAAATCCCATTCCTGCTCACTTCGCTTTTGACTGGCTGGATCGGCGACAAGAATCTTGCCTTCAGTGGTGACACCTCGAAGTACCATGAAATGGCCGGAGGAAGTGAAGTGACCTTTACCCATAATGGCAACAACCAGTTTTCCACTAGATAAGGCATTAATGATAGTTTGCTGGTCTTTTTGAGCAGCACCTTGAACATTCAAACCAAAATGCTGAGCACCATCAGGAATTAAGCTATGGTAGCTACCGGTTCCTTCTGCCAAATAACCATTTTCATAGGCCCACTTAGCCATAGTCACAGGATCGATACTTTTATCTGTAAACGTCGATACAACAATTGCTAATGAAGTTGGACCGCATCCAGACACTCCAATGGTATCTCTAGGACCGTAAGGCTTATCTGCCCAACGGGAATCCATTTGGTTGTAGTAGACAACTTCACGACTACCATCCTTAAACGTAACTCCCTCATAGTGCTGCCCCTGACTTTCCAAATATCCTTCGTCGGTATTTTGTAGAATTTGGGTAAAGCCATAATCGGTACGCATTTCATTTACAATAGGAGTTTCATCAGCCGAGAGCCATATTTTAAGTGACTCTAAGGGGGAGGTAAGCAGTTGTAGAACCATAGCGATGAGAACCAACAAGGTGGCTGCAGGAATTAAAATCAGCATCAGTATTCGTTTGCGAGCTTGTTCGTCGGAAGCAATTTTCAGGGCTATTTTGGAAAGTAACTTCGCAGTGAAGGGATCCAAATTCTACACCTCCAACTTCGCAAGAAAAGGAATTACATTTTCAGGTTCTGCCGTTTCGAGGTGGGTGTAGGAGGGATTGTTAACTAGGTTGCATAACTGAACGATGTCTTGCTGTTTTAAAAGTTGGGTCTGCACTTGGCCATCTTCAAAATGCTGAGCAAGCCGTTTAGCTTTGTCCAAGAGGTCCCGTTCAGTTCCGTCTTTTTGTCGCTGCCAGAGGATTAAATAAAATTGTCGCTCAACTACTTCACCTGAGAGAGTGAGCGTGTTCATCTCCAGCATTTCTTGCCGGAGCAGTTCTTTCTGCTTAGGGTCTGCAGTAGAGAGTAAGGCACTGAGTTCTGAAATTAGAGGGGAAATATCTACAGGGCGGCTTACCGCAAGAAACTTAAATGGATAGTTGAAAGAGGATAATTCGGCTGTTAGTTTGCTGATAAGCATCCGCTTTTCAGAGGAACTCAATAAATCCAGGCTAATCGGGAAGATCCGCACATAGCTCATCAGCCAACCGTCTTGTGTATAAAGGAAGTTCCCATGAATGTCTTGTACTTGGACGAATTCTTGTGCTGTTTGCATGGCAAGATCAGTGGTGATTTTTGATTTTGATTTACTTTTCATGAGGTGAAATAAAACAGCTCCTCCGCCAAGAAGGCAGAGGAGCAGCACAATGATGGGCAGCATAAATGCAGCACCAACTTTCTATTTTGTTTTTTTCGGTGCAATATGCCAATCAGAGAATAGGTTCCCGGAGATCGTAATCGTTCCCTGTAATTGAAGGGTTAGCATGCCTGCAGGCGTCCAGGCATCCAGAATGCGTGTGATTGGAATATAGGGACCGTCAGGGAACCAAACCGGCGTAAAGTGAACCCGACTTTGATAGGATGAATATTCATTGGTCTTCAACCAAAAGCTGGCGTTCACTCCACCTGATTTAAGGTCATGAAGCCGCCAGTAGGTTTGATAAGAAAACTCTGGGAAATAGGTTACGGCGGCTGGGCACCGGTGATGTGACTACTAGGGGCATTAGAAGAGGTCGTGCTGTTGCTAGTTATCTCAATGCCATATCCTGATTTCATCCTATTGGAGGAAGGAGATGGTGATTTAGTATCGGGGATGACTGATTGAGTGGCAGAGAGGGAAGCGAAATAACTAGTCCAGATATAATCCCACCAGCCTTGATCTTTCCAATATCCATTGTCTATCCAATAGCCGGTACCCTTTCCGCTACTGTACCATTGCCAGTTAGAAATCCAGACCCAGTATTCATGCCAACTAGCCGACCAGATTCCCCAGAAGGTAGTAGTTTTTGATGGATAGGTAGGAACTGCAGGGAGGTGAAATGAATCGTTACGATCTGTGGCAGTAGGATTGGGCGGGGGATTCTGGTTTAGATCGACAATAGAAGCTGTTATAGAAGAAACATTAAGAGAGCCGTTTGTTGAGCGCACCTGAATAGAAATTGATTGTGGTGTGCTAGGTGTGTGCCATTTTATCCAAACCAACTGACTGTCGCCTTCCGGAATGACGATATTCGTCACCGTGTAAGTGCTGCCCATAATCGCAAATGTAACGCTTACCGGATTATCAGGTGTGATTTCTGCAGAGGTGGAAAGACGCACAGAGGTAATCACATCAGTATCTGTCCGGTATTGGTAGCTCGTCTGACTGGGGGAAGGGATAGTAGGGGCGTTATTAAAGCGGACGATGCCCAAACCAAGGGATGTAATAATTTGATCGTTACTGACACGACTGTTGGTAGAGCCATTCCAAGCGGGGAAGTTAAGGTCGGAGTTCTCTAAGAACATTGAGAGCGGTAAATTCTGGTGGGTTAGGCTAACCATTTTGGAACGCAAACCACCGTTTAGAACTTGATCATATAAAGCAGCTTCATGAGCTGTCATTCCCATAAAGCCACCTTCAAATGTAAAATAGGCTATCGGCTCTAAAAGGAGTTTATAGTTGCCACCTGTTAAGAGGGCATAGTCTATCCCAGTATCATTTGAAATCATTTTTATTGCCCCTTCAGAGCAGAAATACTTTTTAATAACCTCAATATTCGTTACGCTTCCACCTGAGCTGATGATCTGAGGCATTGGCAATGCGGGTATTTGGTAAACGTATCCCCCAACACGAACGCTAAGGTCAGTTCCATTGCGATATTGCGTTTTACTTAATTTTCCAAAATTAATTAAGCTAGATGCAGGTTTTTTATTTGTATAATCAACAGGAGTAGAAACGGACGCTTCATTTGAAACACGAATAACTGTCACTCTAACCCCATCGTAGCCAGGTACCCACTTATTTTGGGACGTACCTGACCCCATGCCGCCTCCGCCATTATCAATATTTCCATCACCAGTGCCATCAGCAAAAGAATTAAGCTGGAAAAGGGAAAGCGCAAGTATTGAAGAAAGAAGAAATAATAGAAACCGTTTCAAAGTATTCACCTCCAAAATAAAAGAGTACAGGATTATCGCCTGTACTCTTCTTTAACATGGATTAAATTGGACTAGTCCATAGACCCTACTTGTTTGTTCCAATCGCCATCTGATTCACTGGTGTTTCCCTTATTGTCACCTTGATCTTCAACCCATCCGAAGCCAGGAACGAAAACCTTTCCATCATTATTTTTTGCTCCGGCCTTTGGTTCATCTTTTTGTTTATTAGGCTGAATTGTCTTTTCCTCATAAGCTGGAGTAGAAGCAGGAGATTGTGGTTTTGTAGATGCCTTAACTTTGGGCTTAGGTGGCTGGGTAGGTTTTGGTGTTTTTGCAGGTTGGGTAATGGGTACTTCAACATTCTTCTTTTCCTTTTCCGGTTGAAGTATAGGAGTTTCAGATATGTTAGGCTGAGGGGTGATTTCGTCAACAGAGATGGGGGAGTGGCTTGGGCTTGGATTCTGGAGGGAGTTAGTAGGGCTTGGCTCTATTTCAGAAACATTGATTTTAGAAGGAATTGCTGAGGTTATCGTTTTTGCAGGATCAGTTATTTGACTGCTGTCTTGATGTGGCCATGCCGCCCAAGTAGCTATAAGCCCAATAATCACAATTCCTCCGGCAAAAGCCCATATCTTTCGCTTCATCTTTCTCGACTCCTTATAACATATTTGTGTTTTTACAAGAGGATCCCTTTCTTCTATTTTACTGTATAATTCTGTAAAATCCAATGAAATCAGCTTACACAATAATTTTTTATAAGTTTATGAGCTGAAACGAGGCATATATACTGCTTTAACATGTAATTCTGCCTTCATAGAAGGTAGATGACCCCAGCCAAAGGAAAGTGGCACCTCTAGCTGTATTACTGCTTCGGCTGTGAATTGCTCTATGGTGTTCGGAGAAGAAGGAGCGAACGGTGCATTGATAAGAGTTACAACTAAACCGGATAAACTATATTCCACCTGATCTCCAATTAGTTTGGCATATCTTGTCCCTTGTTGGGCCAGTCCCAAATTCTCTTGTAGCCGTGGATAGACATGTCCTGTGGAGACCTGCTCCTGCCATTCGTTTCCGGACCGTAAATAACCGCCGGAGTAACTTTGCCGCAGGCTACTGTATACATTACTGTAGTTTTCAGCAACCACGGCAATAATGGAGCTTTGCACGGCATCACGTACACCACTGGCAATAATCGTTAGTCTCATATATTCAAAAATTACACTAGAAAACATCAATATTGCCAACACAATGGCAACAACTAACGGAAAGCCATTACCAGATTTGTTAGTCAGCCACTTCATTTCCAATACACCTCAGACTTTCCTTGAGCTCTAGCGGAGAGTTCAATGGGGAAGGAGCCAAAACTCCCAAATAGTCCGATATTAACAGTGATTTTCAAGATTACCGTTACTTCTTCATTAATTAGAATTTGTCCGGTTCTGTTCCATGTTATTGTAGGATATAGACCAGTTTGTGTCTGTAATTCATTAGCTCGCTCTGTAGTCTCATTACCAACTCTGCCGGATATCTCAGCTTCTCGTACCAGTTCCGCGGCGAAAGTGTCCAGTTGATTCTTTACAACAAAGACCGGAAACACCTTGATCGCCAGAGCTACACATAACATGGCAGCCAATACTAGCACCACCACATCGACGTAACCTTCTCCGCGCTTACTTCGGAGGATGGACACCTAGCATTCCTCCCTTCCTTCTGGATGGTATGCATCAGAATAACTTGCCCATCGCCCTCATGATCTCCGTGCCCAAAATGACAATGTACATCAACATAAAGCATCCGAGCATATAGAATGAATACTTGCGTACTTTGCCTGGACGCTTCATTGCAATAAGCTTGAGACGCTGAATCTCTACCAATTTGAAGTCATGTGCGAGCATTTCAAAATAGACAACTCCCTGATCACCACGCAATACGGCTAGCAACCCCCGTACAATATCGGATAACATCGTGCTGCCGATACGGGTCTCGAGCCTCAGCAGTGCCGTCTCCTGATTGCCGCTTTTTATATCCGCTATAGTGATAAATAATTCGCTCTGCAAGCTGCTCCCGGCATTCTTGGCGTAGACCTCAAGCATCCGCAGCACGTCTCTAGTAGCTTTAAGCTCCTGCGCGATAGTGGCTACAAACCGGGGGAGTTCAGCTTCAATTTCTTCTCTCTTTTTGCGAACAGATTCACTTGCCGCACTTATGTTTTTGAAGAACACAGCGATCGCCAAAAAGATAAAGAGTGGTGAAATCAACGGTAAAATTGGAAGACTCACTAATCCTCCACCAAAAATCAGACCTGCTTTTACAATGGAATGAGCTACATAGGCTTGCGGGGTTAGTGGAATACCAGCTGACTGAAGGGTCGCAGCAGTTTTGCGTTTATAGTAATCGCTTAGTCGAAGTTTAGGAGCTAGCCAGGAAGACATACGAAAGATGAGAGCATCGAAGGTAGAACTGTTTTTCTTCCCAGTTCGTGCGACCCGAATGATTGCCTTGGAGGCAGCAAGTGTGGGAAGTTTAATCAGGTCTGTGATAACGAGATAAGATCCAGCAGCGAAAAACAAACCAATGAACATTAGTAATCCGGACATCATAGACAATTACCTCCATTAGCGCTCCCATTCTTCCTCACGCACTACACCATCCCATGCAGGCTCCGGGTAAGGAGCGTGAATATACGGTTCGACTTCCTCCAGACTTTTGAGGGTGATGGCCTCATAACTAATCGCTGCTTCAGCTGATTTCGGCAATTTCCCCATCTTTGTCAATGAAGTAAAGCCTGCATTACCAATAATGATGTGATCCAAAATACTAATATTAAGCGGTTCAAAGATCGCAACTATTCGTTTGGTCATCTCGATATCTTCCCAGGATGGCTTCAGACTTCCGCCCGGATGGTTATGCGCCATAATGATGGATGTGCAGTCACAATTCAGCGCAGCCTTTAAAATATTGCGGGGGTACACAGGAGCCTCAGTGAGACCACCTTCAGAAATAATCCGTGTTTCAATCACATGGTTACCATTATCTAAGAAGGCGACCATGAAGCGTTCTCGGTCCCGTAGCCCATGTAAAAATGCGGAGAAGTAGCTTCCTGCCAGCTCTGGAGAGGTGATTTTTCGCTGTGTATTCTCCACTTCCCACTGCAGAACACGGTGAGATATGAGGAATTCATTAAGCTGCTCAACTTTTTGTAATTGCATTGAAGTGAGTTCCAAGGAATGGGGATGCTCCAGAGCATTCATTAGGTTATTGGTATTTCCATAGTTCTCTAATTTATCGAGTGAAATTCCCGTTAACAGATGAAGGGATTGGATATATTCCTTGACCATCTTATCAAGAGAGTCTTGGCCCATCGAATTCGCTCCTTTCAGGAGATGGGACTGGCTTCAAGGCATATAAGATCTTCTTTACTGCCCGTAGCTTGCTTTTCAAATCTGCTGGCAGTTCCTCTTCCTCGAACCGGTCCCAAAAGTTATGGAACCCGTATTCCTCAATCAGGGATTGTAAGATGATCTGCTCTTGCGGGGATGCCTCAATCAAATTGCCTAGTAACCGAATAGAATCGTGCATTTGAATTCTCCTTTTCTAACGTTTGTATTCCAGAGGACGTGTAAGCCGGATCACTGCTGCCAGTGAGATAAACAATGCCAATGCGCAGATTGAAAGCACGATATGCCCAGGAGTGCTGGTAGTCAATGTATGGAACCAGTCGCGATTCAGAAAATAAAGTAAGGGAATATTGACGACAAGTAGGATAGCCATTGTTAGAAATTCTTTTAATGGCTCATAGAGTAAATAGTCAAGTTCCGCCGAGACAACACGCATATCGGACAATTTGGCGACAATGGGCATGAGTGTGGATTTCAACGTTCGGTCATCCTGACAGGCAATTAGGGCATCACACCACTCTTGAAAGACGGTATTATTAATCCGTCCTTTAAGCTGTAGAATCGCCAGTCTGAGGTTGGCATGAATCAGTTTAGTTTCAGCTAGGAATGCTTGAAACACATCTGCTACGGGAGGATTCAAGTAAGGGAGATTTTCTTCAATCGCTGCCAGAATATTCTCGTTACGCAGGTAGGAGGTGGTAATGACGGAGAGCGCCGTTTCTAATTCACTACCCAGACGCTTCTTGTAGAATGTAGAGCTGAACAAGATACCCCAAAAAGGGAGGAGGGCAAACCCCCCAGCCATTACGGGTAACAACCACAAGTTGTTCATGAGGATTGCCAGCATAGCTCCGATAATTGCTAAGGATAGGGAAACGGCGATAAGCAAACCAAACCGTTGACTATGACCCGTCTGTTCTAGAATGGCTTGGGCTTCATGTACTGCAGCTCTCCAGCCTTTAAGTTTCTTTGGGTGCTGAACAGCACGGATCCGTTTTGCTAATGATGGACTTCGAATAGACAAATGGGAGAGTAGTTCGGAGAGTTCTTGTGCTAATGTGTAAGGAGTGAGTTGAAGGATCAACATGCAGCCTGCAGTTAAACCGATAGAGGCTAACAGCAGCATAAACGTCATGAGGCTTCACCTCCAGATAACAAATGATGCAATGAGGACAAGGGCAAACCGTTTTCGAGCAACCGTTTCTGTAGGCCGATGGAAATGTCACTAACCTTCTCATAAGCGCCGTCGATGCAAATACGGCCGGCTTCTTCGTAAGTAGCATGGACGGCAAACCGGAATAGCGTATGAATGACACGCTGACCATCTGGGAGTATGCAGCATTCTGTGATTTCCATCATCCTGCGGCTATTGTCCTCAAGTTTCTTCACAAACAAAATGAGTGGAAAAGCTTCTGTTACCAGGTTGTACAGGGTCTGGTCATTCATATCATATTTCTGGGTACAGAGTGTCACCATCCGGTAGTAGGTAGCAAAACAAGAATTCGCATGGGTAGTGGTAATCACGGTATGACCAGTTCGAGCTGCTTCTTGAGAAGCAAAAGCTTCAGCAGATTTCATTTCTCCGACGCAAATAATATCCGGGTTGGCAGTCAGGGCAAATTCCAGTAGCTTTTCCTGATCGATATGCTGGCGGGGGTCTTCGCTGGAGCGTGTCACCGTATGCACCACATTGTTCAGAACGCAGCCGTTTTCGTCGGTAATGACCAGATCAAACTCACGGCAATCATTTTCAATAGTGAAGATACGTTTGTCATAGGGGATCGTGGAGAGCAGCCAGCTCATCAATGTTGTTTTCCCGCTGCCGGTGGCTCCAGTGACGCACATGGATAATCCGTACCTTAGACAGATGCTAAGGAAGTCCAGCATTTCTGCGGTCGCTGTTTCATTCTGAATAAAATCCTCTCGGGCTAACTTCTGCGGGTTAATGATCCGTATGGAGGCGGCAATCCCTTTATCTTTATCTGTAATAGGAGCACCAAATACGGTAATGCGAATATTGTTGGCCAGATGGCCCCGGACAATGGGCTGAGAATAGTCCAGGATCATTCCGGACTGGTGCAGTAGCCGCCGGATGACATCCACCGCATGCTCTGGTGAAGAAAACTGTTCTTCAGCGGGGAGTATTCGTCCATCCGTATAGCTGATTTTCACATCATTGTAGCTATTGATATTGATTTCCTCGACATCTCTTGAAAAGAGATAACGAGTCAAAAAAGAATACTCCACCATCTCGGCATACAGTCGATTGATTAGTTCATCGAAGGTAAGTCCTGGCACATGTAGCCGTTGGTCGGTTAGATATTGACTCATATAGGAAATGATCTGCTGTTTTTGTTCATCAGGATGGCGGCTCATCAGTGTGGCATATTTCCCGGAAAGATAGGTCTGGACTTCCTTAAGCACATCTGCAAAGGGCTTGGACTGAGTGGCAGAGAAAAATAGAGAAGAAGCTTGATTCATTGACCATCACCTCGGCGTTTTGGTAGGAATGATTTCAGCCAATTGAGGAGATTAAAAGTTGTCGGATTACGGATTGGAGTTGTAGAGGATTTATCTTTTGACTTCGCTACATGCGGGTGTTCTTCCGGTAAAGCCAGTTGAATCAAATGTTCCACACCACTGAGATAGGTCGTTGCTTCTTTGCCACATAGGTCATCGAGCAGCCGGGCATCTGCCGTTTGTTGCTCTAGCTCAGTCACATAGGGAAGGGTTACCTCAATACCCCCGAAAACTTGACTGTATTCCCGTTCGTCTTGCCCTGCTTTAACATTGGATAGTACAGAGACATTCAATGAACGGCGAAACCGTAAATCCGTCAACAATGGTAAGTAGGAAGCATAGAACATCAGGCTTTTCAGCTCACAACTGTGTAACCGATAGACAATATCAGCCAGTTCGAGTGCTACTGTGGAAAGAGGATCGACGGAGAGATAGCTGGAGCAGTCAACCAATATCACATCTGCCAGATGTCTTGCTAACGTTAGTAGATCGACAGCACGTTCCCTGTCGTAAGAAGCATACGTAAACGCGGTGTCTCCTTTTTTGTAACCAATCAGAGCAATATGAGGAGAACCATCCAGTGGTAGAGCAAACTGCAGTAATTCTTCTTGGGTTAGAGCAGGCAGGCTGAGTAGTTCGCCCAGGGAGCGTTGTTGCTTGGCGGCTTGCGGCAGGATTGTGGAAGCGGAGGGGCAAAGGGCATCGCAGCAGAGAATGAGAACATTTTTCTTTTTAGCGGCAAAGGCTTTAGCCAGCTTGATCGTCGTTACTGTCTTGCCGCTACCGGGATTGCCCCAAACAGCGATCAACGGTTTATTACTCATTTGCCTCCCCTTTCTTTTGCTGGGCTGTAAAGTATGCATCTTGTTTGTTGGTAAAAGCTTTGGCGGTAGCAGGGTCGCCGCTGTACACGAGGGACGTATGCAGCTTAGCTTTATTCTCAAGATCGGCTAAAAGTTGAGCCTGCTGTGGTTGAACCAGTAGCGTTAAGGTTGAAGGGAGTTCATTGTCCTCATCGTCGTCTTTAGTGGAGCCGTTATTTCCTGTTTGTGCGTCCACCCCGCTGCTTGCAGTGACAGCTAATACTTCGACATACTGCAGCTCTGGAGGCATGGTAGTCGTACGCATTTCTCCGTAATCCGAAGCGATGAGGGTCACGATATCACCAGGTTGAAGTTTACCGGATAATCCTGCTGCAAGGCTCTTAATTGTGACGGACATGGCTTGTTTGTGCCCATCCAGTCGATTGAGGTAAGCATCTAGTGGAACAGCAGATAACTTGGAAGGGAGCAAATAGTCGCCAGTTTTAAGGTCCACCGTCGCAAATTGTCCAACAACGGCCTCCGTCGTTTTAAGAACAGCTCCAGGCAAATGGAGCTTTCCTACCTCAACGGTTTCTACCTGTTCTGACTGAATTACCGATCCTTTAGCGACATCCTTGGTAATACGGATGATTTGAGTGGTATCACCAGCTGCACGGTTTAAGAGTGGTGCAATGCCAAAACAAATAATGAGGGAGAGTAGAATACAGGCAGCTCCTAATACAGAACGATTTTTATATCTGTGCATAAAGACAAGACCTCCTGAGGAAGGGTTTAGAGTTGGATCATGATAAACGCAAAAAGGCCGCCGGCAGATAAAAAGGGAGCCAGCGGCAGAGATGTATGTTTTGCAGATTGATAACCGGATTTGATACCGATTCCTGCAGCAGCTAAAAGAACAAATGTTAATCCAATAATGCTTTGAATTGTGCCACCTACAGGACCTAACACAAAGCCGCAGGCTGCCATGAGTTTGATATCACCGCCGCCGAGCTTACCTTTGGAGATTACAGCGGCGACAAGATACGGTACGCCAGTCAGGAGCATCCCAGATAAGGAGAAAAGAAGAGAGAAGTGTATGAATCCTACAGCGGTAATAGCTACAGAAAGAAAATCAGGAATCTGGCGCGTTTTAACATCCGTAATGCTGGCACAAGTCAGGAACAAGACGAGGAGTAAACCTTTCAGAAGGAAGAGATTTAGGGGGAGACTCAAGGTTGCTCCTCCTGCCACGGCCATTCAGGTAGACTTCTGTAGGGATATACCTTTTGGCTTTTGGCGAAGCGAACCATGAAGCGTACTTGATCGAGAACGGACAGATTATTTCGGTCTTTCGTGGTCATCATCACTGAGGCGGAAACACCGGTTAAGAAAGTAACTAAGGCCATCGGCACACTGCCATTGATCAGCCAAAGAAGTAACGCTAGAAGTACAGTGAGCAATGAACCTAGAAAAGCCTGACCTAATTGCTGTTTGCCAAAACCCGGAAACCACTCGGCTTCCGGCTTCACACCCATCGGAATATACAACGTTTGCGATTCTTGAGTCATCTCAGACCTCCTATTGGTAATAGAACAGAATGATATCTTTTACCTGCCAGATGCTTTCAGCAAGAATGTAGAACAGTACAACGTTCCGGCTACGCTTCTTATATTTCGTCGCTTCTTCATCAGCTCCAGCCAGACGTACCATGCAATATACCAAGCGACAGGCGCAGCCAAGACGGATTAAAGCGATAAGGGCTTCTGCTAGCTCCTCCAGGGTATCCATTCAGTCACCCGGCCTTCATCATTTTGCGGGCCATTCCTACGAGTTTGACGGAGTGATAGACATTGTTTACAACCCCGCCACCGCCACCAGATGTAATCAAGAAATCGGAGAGGAAACGTGGTGTCTTAATCGCGAGCATCATACAGGCTAGTCCCCAGAAGACATGGGATTGCAGCATCAACCCCACACCTAATTTGGCTAAGGCGATTTGAATGACTACTGTCAACATGGATTGCATGAATTTCTGGGTATAGGCACGGAATACACCACGGTCATTATCCAGTAATCCAGCGCAGGCTAGCGGAATACCAACACGAAGGATAAACATTTCGAGTCCGCGCATGAGAAACTGGAAATACAAGATGAAGAAGCATACAACGAAGACCAATCCAAATAGTGCTGTCACAAGTCCGAGTGAGCTGATGCTGTTAACCCAAACCTGCCAGTTGTAGTCGGTCGATTGTCCGATGACGACCAGTAACTGATTGGTTAGCTCTTCAACCATTTGACCGATCCAGGTATAGATAGTGGGAAAACAAATGGCAACAGCCATTGCCCTGAAAAAATTGGTCAGTAGAAATAGCGGTTCTTCATCCGGATCCCCATCGGTCCACAGTACATAAATCTCAAAGCCTTTTTTCAGGAATTTGAGAATCATCACTGCAACTCCAAAGCCAAACAAAATATCGTATAAGCTTTCCAGTAGATTCGTGCCGGTTGTAAGGGTCATGTATTTCTCAGCATACAAGGAGATGGGCAGGATATCTTTTAATAAGGTGTCCATGTAGATCAGCGCCCCGTTAAGCAGAGCAACGACGAGCAGCAGTAAGATCTTTTCCATCTGTTCCTCCTTTCTAAGAGAAGCGGCGTGACCGCCGCTTCCTCTGAAGGCTACTTAACCTTTGTAGTTGAACATCTCCTTGATCCGCTGAGTAAGTGTGGGCAGGATGGTTCCTTCAAACAGCAGATACAGACCGCCTAGCACAAGTGCGCCGATCACAACGGCCATCAGGATCTTTACAGCCGTATCCACGAAACCTTCCCCGCTTCGGTTGCTAAGTACTCTCTTTGCATTGCTCCCCATGTGAGCAAATATTATTGGTACAGCCTTCATCCATTTTTTCATTATTCATAACCTCCAAAATTCAATGTGAGCATAGAAAAGAGCCTGCTGCGGTCAACAAGCTCTTTTTTACTTGTAGTAGCCAATAATGATATTAAGGGTGGCTGCGCCGAGTACTGCACCAATGCAGGATACAACGGCAACAATGATACGGTTGTTCCACTTTTTGGTGTCCATCTCATCCGCAGCTGAGCGTCGGATACTAAAATAAACAATGAGCAAACCGGAAACAACCGGAGCCAGAATCATCAACCAAGTTGTGACATCACCAATTAATTTCTCGGTCCCAGTCACCAGCTTGCTACCTTTAATGTCGCCGGAAGCATAAACGGATGCGGATTCAACCCAATAGTAGTAAAGCGTAAATAGTACGGCTGCTGCAGTTCGTATAACCGAAGAGAAGCGGCCGGACCTTAATCGTCGTCTGAACCCGGAGGGAATAATCCGCTTTGAGCGGCTGCTTGTTGCCGTTGTTCGGCCATCTGCCTGGTAATGTCTTTCTGATAGTAGATCCAAATGTTCCAAAGTTTCACCTCCTCATTCGTATTCGTTCGTACGATTCGCCGCATTTCTCGTTCTTCTCTCACTTTGCGATTGTGCTCCTTGTCTCCAAGGCCCATCATCGCGTTAAATGCCCAAGAGGATAGATCGGGAGAATACATCATTGCTGGATGGGAACGAGATAGTACAATCTGGTAAGGGCGTGAGACACGGTGCACCTCGTCTACCGTTAACAGCTTGCGCTCAAGCAGATTTAAGCTGTGTGAAGTGCTGGGCGTCGAATATTTGCCATGTGATGCAGATAGCTGATAACTGGACGTTGTATATGTCCCGAGCTTCTCGCTGACTTCCCGCAGCGTCTCTAGATCGTCAGCCTGCAGGTATATCCAGGTCTGACAATTGGATTTGATCGTATTGGCTACATGGTCGTCATATTTTTCTTTCAATTGTTCGAAACTCTGTAGAAATAGGTTAAAGCGCATTCCACGCCCGCCGCCGACCGTCAACTTATTTGTGAAATCGGCAATGGGCGTAAAGTTACCAAACTCATCAAGGATAAAATTGACCCGTTGTTTTAAGCGTCCTCCACGTTTGTCTGCTTCGGTAGTTAATAGTTCGTACAACTGGGATACCATAAGCGAAGCCACAGGATAAAAGGTTGTCTTCTCATCGGGGAGGATAATAAAAAGCGCCTGTTTCTTATTGCCGATGTCGGCTAAAGAAAAGTCGCTTTTGTGTGTGATGGCATAAATGGATTTGGAGGTGAAGAGGCGCAATGTGGTCAACGCTGAGGTATAGAAACTACCTTTGGTGCGGGAGGGAGCAATGTCGGAGATGCTGAGCAGAGCCCGAGCAGGATGGTTCTGAGGCAACCGCTTAATGTACTCCTGCATCGGTGTTTTGTTGCCGATTTGTTTGTTCATCTCCGCTAAAAACCAGTAGACATTGGTCATATTTTGAAACTCTGGACGCTTGACGTTATCCCACACTACACTGAGGATCGAGGCGGCGATGACCGACATTTCTCCGTTGGTCCAGATTTTTTCACCCTGAGCTTTCCCTACCAGCACATTCGTCATGTCCCAAGCGAGCATTTCTGCTTGCTCTTGGTCTTCAGCCAGCGTTGCGTCAATGATAGGCTGAAGCAGATTATAATGGTGGCTCTTTTCAGGATGACGGAAATCGAGCGCAAACACTTCATAACCCAGCTTCTCCAGCAGGACGCTACTATAATGAAACAGCTCTGCTTTCGGATCAGAGATAACCAATGACTCTCCGGCTAATGCCAAGAGTCCGATGGATTGAAGGACCACTGTTCGAGATTTCCCGCTGCGCGTCGCACCGATACAGAGAGAATGAACATCATCCCCTATAAAGAAAAGACGCTCCTGACTTCGCGCTTGTTGTAATCCTAGGACAATACCACCAGATTTGATCAGAGATGGTGCAGCAGTTGGGCGAGGATGGTTAATGGCGGTGTTCACTTTCGGAATAGACTTCGGATGAAGCATTCTCATGGTGAAAGTCCTCCTTCAGATCGGTTTGTCGGAAATGCAGGTCGTCGTAACCGGATTGAATCAAATGGCGAATATAGGGATGATGCAGATCGAGCATTTCGCAGTCGAAGGCATGAGCCCATTCTTCTTCTTGGAGCCATCGTGCGGAGCCATGCTGATTTTGTCCCACCACTACAGGTGTTTCAATCCCGGGGGCGATTTGCTTAAGTTTGCTCTGATATGGCCGGTTATTGGAGACGAAAAAGAGAGCGGACAGGAGTAGAGTAAATCCTTGAAGACAAAGAAAAAGCAGAAAGTGAACTCTGCTAGAAATAAGACTACCCAGGCTTGCATTTAGGGAGGGGACGGTGAGGGTTGAAGTTGAACCGGATAAGGCACCATGCAGGGCCATAGAGAAGAAGAGATTAAAGATGGAACCGATGGTTATTAAAAGCGTGCAAAGCAGCAGCTTTTGTTTCGTTTTCACCACTCTGGCTCCTCTGTGGGTTCAAAATAATTATCAGGTCGTTCTCTCAGGGAGATAGAATCTTGATGGAATTGTGGGAATTCTTCGTATTTTTCCGTAACAGGGAAACGCGCTTCCTGATCCAGCTGTATTTGTAGAAAAAGTGATCTTGGTGCCGGCTGATCATAAATACGGCCCCATTCTTCAACATGAAGATTATGCATCGTTACATAGACGGGATGATCCTCACATAAGGTGTGCACCAAACTTTCCTCGTTAATAATTTGTTCCAGTACAGCGGGGTGAGAAGCGGACAATTCATAAACCGGAATGGAGCAAGCATCTAGTGGATAAAAGAGATAGTTTTCTTGACCAGCTGCTACTTCCTGTGCCATCTCCGACAGACAGTGCTTTGCGATCGTTTGATGTACCGCGAGTGCCCACTCTCCGTCATGATTCACCATGGAGATCCCATTGTAGAACTCTTGGCTCTCCGTAATGTTTCCCCAAGGTGTAGTTGCTGGTGGGGGCATTCCACCAAAATACTCCGGAGCAAAAAACTCTCCATCCTGGGCCAGTTTTTCTGGCGAGCCGCACCATGCTTTAAATTCCGGATCTGTAATTGCATCTTTTTTGAGTAGTTCATAAGCAGGAATGATACTTTTAGCGTCGTCGAAATAAATATGATCACCTTGTGACTCTCCAGCTTGCAACGCTTCTTCACTGAGTACTTCTTTGGCATAATCAGCATCCATAACAATGCCGCTATTGTGTTCGGCCATCATGCCGTACACATGCAGGCCAATTTCCGCGCAGGTTAAAATATTACCCCATATCAAGCTTTCGGGCTGAGGCATGGACTCACTTCCTTCTATAACAAAGATGAGTTGTTACCGAGCATCTTCGGTAATTTCGAGCGTCTCCGAGTTACCGTCAAAGTCATGACTAAATTCATGTTCGTAGTTCAGGTGGATTTCCCGATCTTTAAGCTCGGGCAGTAGTTCCTCCAATCGGTCGATCAGGATCTGGACCTGTTCGAATTGCTCCATCGTCTTGTCGTTGGGACTGATGAGGAATTTGACCATCTCATCATGAATGAGAATAAGCTCATTCTCGCTGAATAGTTTCTTACCATCTACCAGGCCGCTGCGGACGGCAAAGTTCTCCATTGCTTCATTTTTGTCATAAAAATATTGGCGTTGTACCGGTATTCCATTCTCTGGCGCAAGACGGTAGGTCGAAAACACATATTCGAATAGAGGATGATGTTTGCAAGCAAGAATGACGTCCCCGTATTCACTAAGCTTGTAGACACCGTTTGTGATCTTCTCATCCTTATCGGTGTATGGCTTTTCGGTACAAACACCTAGCTGCAAGGCTGTTTTCCGTGCCAGGTCTGAAATGCTGCTCATAAGCCGATCCGGGACAGTAACAAAAGGATTACGATCAATACTATCCATCCGTGTATAAAAGGCAATGATTTGATCCTTCTGATATAGATCTGCTAAATAGTCCGCGGATGTGGAACGCCGGACCTCAATTCCTTGCTGTGATAAGGCAGCAAAGAAGCTTTTATAAAATTCGCTTTTACTTTTCATTTGAGGCACACCTTTCAAGAAGGCTACTGTTCGTGATCCAGTTCGGCTTGTATTTGGGGATAGAGGAGACTGGGAAAAGGGGGAGCCAATGACTCGATTTTCTGTAGAAGATGGTCAACGGATTGTTTTTCGTTATACCCTATTGTGGAATCATTAAGGCTACGATAAAGAAGGGCAGCGTAAAGCGAACTTAGCTGATCGCTATCAAACAGTCTACCCTTGTCGAGTAATCCACTCCGCATTAGAAAATCTTCCTTAGCCTTCTCATATTCGTTGCGATAAAAATAATGGCCCATGGCAAATCCAGTCCGCTCGCTATTCATCTCCCACGTAACAAAGCGAAACTCACCGTCCCCATCGTAACGGCCTGCTAATACATGATGGTTATATTCCAGCATACTGCGGTAACTGCTCAAACTGGAGATTCCAAGTTGGGTAGCATTACGATAGCTGCGCTCTATCTCCCAGACCTTTCCGACAATGCTCGGTATCTGGTGAGCGAGTTCAGCTTCGGCATTAGCTGGATAATGAATTTCACCATTCTGATGAATAAATGCGATAGGGTCGTTCTTTTGAAGAACGGAGAGAACGGAGGTCGATTCACGCTGTATATTCAAACCCAAACGGGAGAGTTCTGCTTCCAGCACCTCTTTCATTCGATTATTGATCTCCATTGGCCGATTGCTCCTTGAGCTGAGATGGACTCTCCTGATAAGGAATTACTTGAGGTTGTTGTTTCGGTTTGTCTTCTGAAGGTGGTCGATGTTTCCGTGGGGTTTGACGCATCAGTTTCTCAAATGATTGTAGCTTTCCATCGGTAAAAAACATTTGATCAATCCTTTCGGTGTGGTTGGAGACTCACATTACCTATCGAATCCTTTATCCTTATTCCGTAGGAGCCATTCTTTCTTAGCCTGCTTCGATAAGTCACCTCCCATTAGCTTGCTTTTGTCGTCGTAATCCATTTGGGCATTCATCGCCAAGCCCTCCATCAGGTTAAGCAGCTCAAGCACTAATTGCTCTGTCATGGCATACTGCCAATTAGCTTGTTTGATATTAAAGCTGGCATCCTTCTCTAGCTGGATGATGTTGCGAACCGTGGAGAGAATGCGGTTGGCGATACGTTTCTCTGCTTCAGCCTGATATTTAGCACGCTGCCTGTTCAAATGTTCTGGATTAGAGTCATATAGCATTGCCAGGTTCATTTTGGCCTCAACGTAATCTTCTACCATCTGAGCAAGATAGCGATTCTCTTGCAACAAGTTCTGTACAAACTTATCTAGCGGTGTTTTTGATTCAGGGGGCAACAGCTTGTACGCAAGTCGTCCGGATTTCGGCATTTGTTGACGCAATTGAAAAAGCTGTTCAGCCAACTTCTTGACAGAAGAGGGCTCCACCAAGTGGTGTTTGGGAAAGAGGAGAAGAGAGTCTGCATCATCGACTTCAAACCGCTGCTGGAATGCTCGAAATTCTTTGGGATTCAACTGCTTCAGATAGTTCTCAAATTCTGACACCAATTGATCGGTAATCTCGGACACTCCGGATTTGGCCTGATCCCGCATGGCAATAAACTGTTTGATTTTATAAGCGAACGTGTCTTTAATCAACTGTTTGCGAATGCTGTTGGGGACTTCGGGGGAAGTGAAGTTCTTCATGATTTCTTGTTTCCTGTCCCAGAACACCACATGAAGATGGGGATGATCCATTTCGTTATGAAGGGCGGCAGCCCAACAAAGGTTCTCTGTTTTAATCTGGTTTTGAGCTGCAAGTGTGGCAATGTGTTGTTCGATATACTGCTGCCATGCCGTGAAGTTTGATAGTCCTAGTTCCATTGCAGTTTCTTTGCGGAAAGAAATAATGCCACGATACATGTTTTTGCCTTGCTGCGAAATATCTCGGGCAGTTCGCGCCACTTCTTGCCAGGAATCAAATATCTGCATCTCGCCGGGCCTTAGTTTTCCAAATAGACCATGGTTTTTCGCATCATGCCGAACTGCACCGGGACGGGTGGCGATATAACCAATATGACAGTAATTGCTGACTGCGGTTTTGGGCTTATTGGGGTGGAAGAAGCGTTGCTTATAGATCAGAGCCGACATCGATATCGCCTCCGCGCAGTCGCTCAGCATCCTGCTCAAAACCATCACCGGAGAGGAATAGCTTCTCCACATCAGTGAGCTTCATCTTCATGTATTCCACTGCAAGCTGCCGAGCCTTCTTCTCAATCTCCCGGAAAGTTGTATAACGATTCACATCGATTAAATCCGCAATAATAGCAATGGTGGAGTAATAAGAGGCGGCGGACATGATAAGGTCTTTGCTAGCCAGTCCGGCTAACCGGTTGCTCAAACCATTGATGGCAATGGTGATCTCCTGGCGGATAATGGTGGTGATGAAATCAATCTCTTCCGTATAGGCATCTACAGACATCCCCTTTTGAATAAAGGCACGTACGATATCTGCCATACTGAGATGCTTGGTTGCTGCATACTTTTTCAATGCTTCATATTGTTTCTTTGGGAGCTTGACGGTGATTTGTATAGTTTTCTCAGCTTGTGCCAATGGTCTCTCCTTCCCTTTGATGTACTTAAGTGACATTCGTTTGCCGGGTAAAAATCACTAAAAATGTCGGTGGAAGCTCTGCTTCCACGCTGTTTTCTTGCAAAATGACATTTTGCTATTCCTGCCTTTACACCACCACCATCGGGCGGTGCCCTCTGGTGGTGGGACGGCAGTTCTTTTATCCAATGAGAAAAAAATCTATAGTTCATAGTCACAATCCTCCTCATGAATAGGTGATTTCTCTTCGGTTATGGGCTGACGCATAGAAACCAGATCTACATTGAAATCCTTATTGTGTGGCGTCTGGATACTGGTCCGATATCCTAACTCATCATACTTATGGGCAAATTTAAAGGCAGCCTCTTGTCCCCAATTGGGAGCCGGGCTGCCATCTCGATAAGTGGCGTTATAATCATTGTCTAAGCAGAAGATGATTTCATTAATAGTGTGTTGGGATAGGAAGCGCTCTAAGGCATGATCTGATAAGCAACCAAGGGAGATTCGATGATCTGCTCGCCAGTCCAGCCCGTTCAGCTTGGTGAGTGTGGCATGGCTCATGGCGTCGATGGGGCTTTCACATACGTAAACTCGCTGGCTAATATGACGAGGTGAGATATGAAAAGGATAACTTTTATTTGAGTATTCCCGGTCCTGCTTAAAAGGTCGATTCGGATTACAGCCTCTCATTGAACAGTACTTAGGAACTCCATCTTGATCGTATCCGACGAAAACACAGTTTCCAGTTTTGGATTGCTGGAAAAGCTTTTTTTCGTGCATGAGGTGGGACATGATTTCAGGGTCAATCCCTCGAACGTGTACGAGATACCAAGCGACTCGTCTATAGTTGGATGCCTTGTCCGGAAGGATGAGCTGGCCGGCTGTTTGAGGAGAATAGGGCAGAGGAGTGAAGCGTGGGATTTCACTTCCCAGCAGAAAAGCTACGGCTTCTTTGAAACTCATATTCCAGAATTGCATTACAAAGTCAATTGGGCCGCCGTGGGTATCGGTGGAGAAATGATAGTACTTATTGCTGTCTTTGAAAAAGTAAAGACCGCCACTGTGCTTTGCATGTAGTGCGCGGCGGCCGCCGTTTTTGAGGGTGTAGCCATGGGATTTGGCGAATTGTACTAGGTTCGTGATACTGGCTTGGATGATTTGATTTTTATCTAAAAAGAGATTGTTTTTCATATTTACCCCTTTTTAAATATGATTTGGAATCGAAAAAGTGATGAAATCAGTATCAAATTAATGGATCATTAGATGATATAATACAGTTACTAATAAGCATTTGGAGGCGACGCCTTTGTTTGAAGCAAATACTCCGCAAGAACTAATATATTTGATAGAGATTCCCAAGAAGTATAGAGTGGCCCTTTTAGACGGAGAAGTAAAAGAGTTTTATTCAAAAGAAAACTTTTTTCCTAGGGTACACTATGTCATTGAGAAGATGCATAGTATTCTGACTCTATTAGATGAATCAGAGGCTTATAGCTGGGAACTTCATATTAAATACATAATCAAATATGGACTAGTGAAAGGCGGGCATTATAAATATGCCTACCAAATTTTTCATAATGAAATGGAAGAAGAATTAGTATCATATTTAGATGATGAAAGAACTAAATCAGTAGAAGGATTCGACTATAGTTATAACTTAATGCATATCGCTATTGAAGCTATTATTCAATACAATCATCTAAATTCATTCTCGAATTCATTATTAAACATGTGGAAGTTTATATCTCCTGAAGAGTTAATACACACGATTATCTTTCCGGTTGATATAATTTATGAAAGTAAAGATTGGAATATAGGCGATATAAACAATTGTGTCTTTTATCATATTCCTAGTGTCTTTGAATTTACAAAGGCATATATTGAGATAATAAAAATTATCATGGACATGAATGTGCCACGCAAACAGTTCAATCGCCATATACATGCCTGCCTTAAACTAATCTTAGATGAGGTTCAGTATTTTTCATCAGAGGAATGTTCATACCTTTTACTATTGCAAAAGCTTTCGGCAATATTAAAACAGAATACTGATGTTCAAGATTTGATTTTCTTAACTCGTTGGATGATAGAGCTTAATCTAGGTGAGTTTAATGCAGAGGGGTATGCAATTAACGAGGTTGTTTTATCAGACAAAGAAATCAAGAATCTTGCTAAATGTGCCAATAAAGTGCTGAAATGGTCTAGCGAAAACTCAATTCCAGGTATTATCAAAGAATATTGGGATTTAATAAAAAATATAAACGACATTAGAAAAACAGCACTTTTAATTGAATTTTGTTCAAAATTAACTCAGATACGAGACAAGGAAATCATTAATAAAATAGCAGGTGACGCATTCAAATCATTTGATCCAATGAAGTTTTTATTTGAGCAGAGTGAATACGGAACTATAGCAAAGATTTACTTTTCTCATCTTTCAATAGAAGGTTACTACTTTGAGTTTGCATTTTCTTTAAAAAAGAGTGGTTACATTGAAGAGGCTAAAAAAGTATATTCACAGGCTATTGAGAACGGAAAAGAAACAAATGCGATTTTCAATAATTTAGGGGTAATCTATGAAGAGCATGATAAAGAATACGAAACAGCCCTATCCCTGTTTGAAAGAGCAATCTCTTTGGCTCCTAATGAAGTAATGCATAAAAATAACAAAAAGCGAATTGAAAATCTAATTAAAGAAAAAAAGAACAAAAATCAGACTTTGAAAGACATCTATTTTAAGAAAACAACAAAATATCAAAAAAGTATATTATTTGCTCTCTATCGTTTATCTGACCAACAACCCACATTTAATGAATTATCAGAGGCTACGCGACAAAAAGAGTCTTATGTCAAAAAAAATTTGGAAGAATTATTGAATTTGGAATTAATTATTCCCAATAGTAATTCCTATATATTAGAACCGGTTATTGAAGAATTAGTATCTAATTACGTTGAACCTAAGTTAGAACGTCAGATAATTCGAGTTGATAAGGCGTCCTTATATAGGCCTATTTTTTATCATGAATCTGAGATTAACTTGTATCATGCATTAATTGATTTATTTCCGCAACACTTTATATTCCCAAACATTAGTTTGAAAACAATTATTGATGTTGAGAAAATAAAAGAACTTGTTTCACAAGAGCATGTTAATTATCTATTTATGGCTCATGTTGACTATGCCATTATTAGTACAACCACATATACTCCAGTCCTTGCAATTGAGAAAGATAGCACATATCATGAAACTGATTCTGCGGCTATTCGCGATGAACGAAAGAACCTGATTTTTCAAATGAGCGGAATACCATTAGTTAGAGTGAAATTCAATAGTAATGTAACTCTAGAGTCACTAAAGAAGCAAGTGCGTGATGTAACAAAGGAGTTAATAAACACATTGAAAAGTGACGAACAAGATGTCCGTTTACTTCATGAAATTGATGTTCGAAACTTCGGTGCTTTATCGAAATCGGATTATGATTTGGATGAATTACAAGAGGATTGGGCAAAAATTGTTGGAAGTGGTATCGCACAAAAATCTAAGATAGACAACGTTGAGGGTCGTACGGTTAGTGTCTTACTATCTAGTGAATTGGAAGCGATTATCTCCATGAGTAAGGAGCAAATTGAAAAGAAATTTAAAATAGCGTATCCGTTAATTAGTGAAATAACATATCATTATTATTAAAAATACTAATGGTAAGAGAACATATGGGATTAGATATGTTTAAAATGATCATTTAAACGAAGAACTTCAAGAGAGGAAATTCTGGCATGTCTAAAGGCGTGCCTTTTTTTGTTTGTGCCAGTATACAAATAATTAACACCTAATTGAACCAACACCATTTTCGTTTATCAGGATCGTAAACTAGGATGAGAGAGGGGATATAGAGTAAGTTAAGAAAAACTAAATAATAACATTATTAATTCTTTATAAAACCTCCGATATCTTCAAATGCAAATGAGCTATTCATTTGGAGTGATATGTTATGACTTTTCCAATTCCAGTGAATAGAACTACTTGAAGGGTCATGGATAAGATTAAGCCGATTAAACAATAAAGATTGGGCAATATCCTTACGGATTAATTCGACATAGGAATCTGCTAACCAATTTTTGTAATGGAACGGAAGTAATGAAGTGTGTTCATATAGACTGTTTAAAAAGGAATCAGGAATCATGGTATCGTAATTAATTTGATCATAAAATTTAATTTCATCTTCTTTGTTAGTGATTAGAATAAAAGCATATTCATAATAAAAACAAAAGCCAATCCAATATTCTTGCACCTTTATTCTTTGACTGTAGTTAAACTGTTCTATAAAAATTTGGCTAATACTGTTTTCAATGAAAAGCTTATGATTGGTTTGAATATTTTTATTGATTTTTAACTCCATGAAAGGAGCACCTCCAATAACAAATGGACACATGCGAATATGTGTTCGCATGTGTCCATTTTATCATAAACTACAGGAAAATTGTTATTTTTTCTTTGTTAGGCTAATAGTTAGTTCTGTTGTATCAAGAGGTGAATAACTTCTGGCTGCAATTCCAATATCCCGAAACTGGTCGTCAATATACTCCTTTGTTATCAGAACTTCATCCGTTGTAAAAATAGCCACCATCTGTTTGAAGAATATGTCAGGAACTCTTTGGATTTTTTCCTTATTGCTACTTATCTGTTCGTGGAGATAAGCTAAATCTTTACAGTCTATAAAAACTGGTTTTGTTGTATATCCTTTAACAATCTCTCTTCTAAAGAAGTCAGCCATTGCAAAAATTTGACGTTTTCTAAATTTATTTCCTATGAAAATATGTGATGTTACTTCATGAGGAGTACAATAAGTTGAGATATCAACTAAACTATTTAGTTGTTTGACGTAATGCAAGGCCTTACGATGTTCACCTGACCCTAATGTGTATCCAGCTGGATCTTTAGTGAATTTACAATCATAAGTAAAGGCATATTTCATCTCGGAAGAGTTTAAAGGGGCATTTTCCTTGTACTGAATTGCAAAAAGTCCTTCAGGTATTGGTTTACCAATTAATTCTTTTCCCCACTTTTCAGAATTGGGAAACATATCTTTTATAACTGGGAAAACATCATCTTCAAGATCACTATCGTCATATTTGTCTTTTAACTCAGTTGTTTTTCCACTAATAAAATTGAGATTTTTAACAGCCTTCATAGCGGCTGTTACTACCAAATGATGCGTACGTTTATTTAGATCTTCTATATATTTACCCATAAATACACTAAAATCTTGTTGATCATTATTTACATAAATTTGTCCGAATGTTAGCTGCTCAATTGTATCAAGTGAGTAGATGTCACTTGTTTGCTGATCTACGCCGTAACATATCACTATAGTAGGAATTAATTTCCTTTCAATATTCTCCAGCGTTCTTTTTGAAAGCACATTTTTCGTCACAAGAACTTGAAATAAACGATTTTCAAATAAAAAACGTTTGAATTTAAATTTTTTCTTTCTAATAGTTTGTTGAGAATAACCTTTAGTTTCTAATCGAGAATCTCTTTCTAGAAGAGTATCGAACAAATCATAAATATATTTTTCCATAACTTCATTGTTAGCTATTATTTCTTCTTCCGGAGTAACTTTTATATCATTATGACATTCTGGGCACTCTAATATGTCATGAGTATTTAAAATCACTTCACTCTTATTAATTGTATAGAAGTTGCAGTTATTGCACGAATATTTATCGTCTTGCTTTAACTCTAGAAGTTTCAAAGTAATAAGTTCATCGAACATTTGCTTTTGATCATTTTCAAGTTGATCCTGTCTCGAAAATCTAAAGATCTGATCGATTTTGAGAGCGCGACCACCAGTGAATTTATTTTTAATTGGGCGATCCAGAGGAAATCCGAATTTCTTGAAAAAATTGTTGTTGATTAATGTTTTAGTTGCTGTACTCAAATTACTATCGTCTAGTTTGAAAACCACGTCTCCATTTTCTAGTGAAATTGATCGTATTGATTTTGAATGTTTGCTTGAATGAAATGAAATATTCTTTATATCCTTGAGACTGTTTAAGTCAACTACTCTACGCTGAAAAGCGTCCATCACGCTTGGCCAAATATCAGTTCCGTTCAATTGAAGAATTAAATCAGGAGACTTACTTAATAAAGAGTTTGAAAAAGAAATGCGATCGATGACAAAGTCTTCTGGATTTTCGTTAGTTACTGGTGTTCCTTCTTCAAAGAGCCGAACGATATCTTTAACTTTGTATTCTGTGAATACTTCTCTTTGAATCTCATTAAGAGTTAATCCCAATTCATCAGTGAAGTATTTTTTTATACCGCGTAAATCAGTTTTCATTGCTTTAATTTCAAGTGTTTTTTCTTCTGTTTGAATTGCAAACATAACTTGATCTCTATCTTTTACTCTTTTGGCTTTATCATAGCCAGGTCTTTTAGTATCTTTAGTTAGTTTGTATATCATATACAAAAAATAATGTTCTCCAAGCTGACAGTGTGCAATTATTCTATAATCATTATTTCTTCCGGAATTATTGTATAAAACATTTGCAATGGTGTCTTGGTATCCCTTTTCTGTACTTAAACTATTTACTATTTTCGAAGTGAACTTTTTAGTTGAAGTGAAAACATCGCCTGAAGCTTTGTTCCTCCATTCATGAAGAACCAAAACTTCAAAAAGCCAAGAGGGATTAGTGAGAAATAATTTTATTGACTTTACTACAGTTGATATTTTGGTTGCTTCATTATCCGGAAGCTTTTTATCGAATATTTCATCTATAGCTTTTTTCTTTCTTTTTAGAAATTCTTTGAGAAACAAGAAATCCATAAAGTTTTTGTGAGTCTTTAAATGTTCATTCCACTTAATTTCATCTTCATAATCAGCAAGTTTTAAGATCTTTTGCAAATACGGTTTATCTTCTTCATTTAATGATGCAATAAAGACAGCGCTGGTAGTATCAGAATAACCTTCAGTTATTTTTTCATGATTAACTAATAACTCGTCCCAGTATTCATCTGTGACATCTGATAATGTAGTATATCTTGTCGAATACGACATAAGTCCTATTCCCCCATATTCTAAAGAGGTTTTTTCCAACATGTTCCTTCTATTATAAATCTAGTATTGTCGATTGAACAAGAAGGAAATGCTTTTCTATAGGGAATAGATGATTTGTCATAAACTACTGATATATTTGTCGTGATTAATTCTTGGGGGAGGGCAAAAGTATTAGGAAGATCGTCTGTGGTTATCATTTCTAAAGCTGATTTCCAATGAAATTGCTCATTCAAAATTATAATTTTAAGATAATGTAAGAACTTTTGTCGGAAAATTTGCAAGTATTCATAGTTACTTAAATGTGTTTCTACGATTCGTATTCCCACTTATCGGATTGTTCTATTTCCGATATTTTGTTATTTATGTTTATCATTAATGTTTGATCTTTCAATTCTTGGAATTCTAACTGTGAGTTAAGCTCTACCTGACGAGTAAGCATTTCCTGCAACTTTTGATCAAATTCGAATGGCTTACCTACTTCAATAGTGGCTTCAGCGAATTGCGTTTGAATTTCACATAACCTCTGTTCAGCAGAATGGAGGTTTACTGGTGTTTTTTCAATAACATTCTCCAATCGAGTAATATTCCCGATAGGCGAATCGCCTAAATCAACAGAATATGTCTCGGCTCCGTTGAGCTTAATAGAGATAATATTAAATGCAGATCGACTTAAATAAAGTTCAAATCCACGGTATCTTCCAACATGTATTGAATCTCCGTTGTTAAACTCATTCACCTTCGAAAGAAGGAGTAGCAACTCTCCAGCCTGTGGTTTCTCATTATAGATTTTCCCTTCAAGCACAATTAGAAATTCGTCGTCTCGCGTTTGATCAACCAAAGCTAGATCAACTTTCAGACGCTCAATCCGTTGTTCACAAGCTTGTATCTCCCGCGGATATTGCTGTGAAATCTGTCTTTCCATTATTAGACGCTCATTGTTCCAATTGGCCTTGAGCAACTTCAGCCTTATCACCTCATTATCTACCTGCATCTTTTCTGTAAGAAGGGGATTAGCTGTAGCGATGGCCTTTACCTCGGCAGCCGACAAAACCGTTTCATCAGCGTCCTCACAGGAACGGGATATGCTTTTGCCGGTCATTACTTGTGAAATGTATCGGAGCTTCTGCTCTTGAATCTGCCAGAGGTAACTGTCAAATGTCCCTTTGGTTACATAGCGAAAGATCTGGACCATATTGTTTTTATTACCTTGCCTAAGGATACGTCCATCACGTTGAGTAATATCCGCCGGACGCCAGGGACAGTCAAGGTGATGTGCTGCAATAAGTCGATCCTGAACATTCGTTCCAGTTCCCATCTTTTGTGTTGATCCGAGCAAGATACTTACTTCACCGCGGCGAACCTGTTCAAATAATTCCTCGCGTTGTATATCCGTTTTAGCATCATGGATAAATGCAATCTCTTGTTCAGGAATTCCTTTATTGATTAGTTGTGTTTTTGTTTCATCATAGACATTAAAGTATCCTGGCTTGGGTGTGCCACTATCAGAGAAAATGACTTGAGTAAGTCGATCAGATCTGGATTGTTCCCAAATATCAAAAACGTTGCTGATACATCGACTTAACTTGGAATCAGATTCAACCGGAGCTTCAGGGTTCACCATACGGGGATCAATGGACATAAGCTTGGCTTCATTCGTTAATTTCAGCATATTGTCTTCGGTAGCCAGCACATCATTGTTACGGATTTTCTCAGCACGTTCGACAAAGCTGTCCATCATCATTTTTTGGAAGGGAGAGCATTCAGTGACGACAATCTCCGGCTTCCCTTCTTTCAATTCGGGAACCGGAAGCTTGAGCATTTCGGCAGTTTGAATATCAGCAACGGTGCGAAATATGTTCATCAGTTCTGGGAGATTATGAAATTTAGCAAACCGGGACTTCATGCGATAACCACTGCCTTCAGGTGTCATCTCGAGCGAGGAGACAACTTCTCCAAAGGTGGCAGCCCAATTATCAAAAAAGTCCAATCCGAGTCGCTTTAAGACCGTGGGCTGCAAATAACGCTGCATCACATACATCTCAGACATGCTATTGCTTATCGGTGTCCCTGTAGCGAACACCACACCTCTGCCTTGATTTATTTCCTGGATATATTGACATTTTAAGAGCATATCCATGGCACGCTGACTACTTGTTTTACCTATACCGGCGACATTGCGCATTTTGGTAAAAGTAAAACAGTTCTTGTAGGCATGCGCTTCATCGACAAATAACATATCAACGCCAAGCTGTTCAAAGTAGAGCAAGTTGTCTTTTTTATCCTCATTGACCAAACGCTCCAATCGATGCTTTAGTTGATTCTGAAAAATGACCATCTGTTTAATCGTCCAGTTGTCACCCTTTTCCCGTTTGACCTGATCAATCATCTGGGTAACTCCATTGATTTCATTTTGCAGTAATTGTTCCTGACGTTCATGAGATATAGGGATCTTTTCGAATTGGCTGTGGCCGATGATAATTGCGTCGTAATCACCCATGGCGATTTTAGAAACAAAGCGATTTCGGTTCTGCATACTGAAATCCTTTTTTGTGGTTACCAGGATGTTGGCAGCAGGGAAGAAGCGCATAAACTCATTAGCCCATTGTTCAGTTAAGTGATTGGGAACACAATAAAGTGGCTTTTGAATGGCTCCGAGTTGCTTTAAATACATGCCTGAAGCAATCATAGCAGCGGTTTTACCGGCACCCACCTCATGAGCCATAAGGGCGGTCCCTGAGTATATAATTCTTGCTGCAACGTCTTGCTGGTGTTGCCGGAGCTCCACTTCTTCACTCATACCCTGAAATACAAGATGGCTGCCATCATACGTACGTGGACGGAGAGTATTAAACTTCTCATTATAGATACCTAGCAATAAATCTGCCCGGTCTTTGTCCTTGAACAGCCAAGATGAAAAGGCCTCTTTGATTTGCTGCTGCTTGGCGCGGGCAATCATCGTTTCCTTCGCGTTGACCACGTATTTGATTTGTTCATTACCATTCTGGTCAAAGTAGGTTACCGGATCACGAACAGTAATACTCTGCAGGTTCAAAGTGCCTTCATAAATGTCGTATGCATTTACCCGTGATGTACCAAAAGTACGGTTTACTTTTATTGATTCCCGTTCCAATGATTTGCCGGAGACGCGCCAGGAGTTCGCATATTCCATGTACTCAACATTGATATTTCCAGCAGATTGATGATATCCCGCCGTTCCGAATGTCTCATACATGAAATCACGGTAATACTTGATTGGAATCCACGGACTGCCAATCCGGAAATCAATATCGCCTGGTAATAGTGGAGCAGGTTGCACAGCACTCAGGGCGGTTACATTACGCTCAAACACCTCGGGATATTCCGATGTTTTCAGCTTGGCATAGGCTAATTTGTCTTTTACATTTCCGGATAAGTATTCTTCATCCAGTTCCCAGCCTTCGTCTTGATTGCCAACATATTTCTGGGGATTAAGGAACAGCCGGTCTCCAAGTTCATCTAAGATCTCTTCTGTTGATTTTCCATATAGTCTCGACATATAGGATAGATCTACTTTGAGCTTCTGATTCAGGCAGATTTGAAGAGCTTGTAAAGCTGAATCAGCATGTACTGGCATGCGGTTCGGACGAATCGTGGGTTTAGTGAACACCTGAGCTTTTACCCAATTCTTCTCGGGTGTCATATCCTCAATGGAGCGTAGTAGTGGGAGCTGATCATCATCTGAAAAAGCGGCAGTATTGGCTCGATCATTAATGGGACCGTATCTTTTGACAAATTGATCGTAGACCTCATTTAGTCGCTGCTGTCCCTGTTGGAGTTCAGAGATGTCATAACCATATTCTCGGGACTGAATGTCAATCACTGTTTTGAGGGCATCTCGAATGTCGCATAATCCTTTAATGCGTTCTGCCTTTTTGCCCTTGATGTCTTGGAAAAGTAAATATTCATTCTCGCAGAAATAGATCTGATTATCCTTGATCACGTAAGTGAAATTCTTGGTTCCTGCATCGGCTGGTTGCGCTTGTTCCTGCCCATCCTCTAAGTTCTCAATTTGAATGTCATCGGGTAAGGCTGAAAATTGTGCTTTTAAAGAATGAAGGGCGACGCTTAAGTCGGCATATAGATTCTGGGCAGGTTTTGGAAAGCAAGCAGTAGTTCGTTCTGAACCATACATGCTACGATCCCAGTTCATATCTCCAAGCACCATTTCGGGATGATGAACAAAATAAGTATTGATTGGAAT
Source organism: Paenibacillus sp. IHB B 3415 (assembly GCF_000802655.2). NCBI lineage: Bacteria > Bacillati > Bacillota > Bacilli > Caryophanales > Paenibacillaceae > Paenibacillus > Paenibacillus sp. IHB B 3415. Next base: position 48,103 of record NZ_JUEI01000006.1, read on the forward strand.
GCCATCGGATGTGCGGGAGACCGAAATCCAATCTGGGAATTGTTCAGTGTCCAGCTGCCGGGGCTGATCCAGTTTCTGCAGGAATACCATGTCGGTAGTTACTTCAGTACCGGCAACTGCTTTGAAAGCAGTATTTGGTAAGCGAATAGCACCAATGAGATCGGCTTGTTTTACTAACTCTTTGCGGATCGAAGAGTCTTGTTTATCAAGTGTACCTTTACTGGTGATAAAGGCTATGATCCCGCCCGGCTTCACCAATTCCATAGATTTTATGAAAAAATAATCATGGATTAAGTAGCTGTCATTAAAGTGATGATCGAAAATTTGGATGTTATTAAAAGGGATATTACCGATAATGGCGTCAAAGCTACTCGGAGAAAAGTTTGTTGTCTCAAAACCTTGAACATGGATTTGTGCTAAGGGGTATAATTGCTTCGCAATCCTACCCGTGATTCCATCCAGTTCAACGCCAAAAAGCTTTGCTTGCTGTAAGGTGTCAGGAAGTACAGAGAAGAAGTTTCCGGTACCCATAGCAGGATCAAGGATTTTACGGTGTTCTCCGTCATTTAGGCCAAAACGCTCGAGTGCTTGATAGATGTAACGAATTAACTCCGGCTCTGTGTAATAGGCTGTAATCGTGGAGTTCAGTGCTTCAGTATATTCTCTCTCATCCAGCAAATGTTTTAACTCTGTAGCTTCATATTCCCAATCTTTTGCATTCTTATTAAAGGCATTTGCTAGTCCGCCCCAGCCCACATAACTAGCTAAAATCCTTTGCTCATCAGGTGAGGCTATACGACGTTCGGATTCAAGTCTTTTAAGAAGACGGATTGCTTCCACATTATGTTTATATTTGCTTTTAGCTCCGGATGGGTACAGGGATACTTCCGGATTATTGTGAAAGTTCTGAAGTGTGAAAGCAGGAAGTATAGGAGGGTCTAGGGTGTCTTGTGTTACAGAAGGAGTACTTTCAGTCTCTTCTAGGGACTGAGAAGGAAATGATTTGTGATTCTCGGTGGATCCGATTTCTATAGGTTCAAAGCGGATAGGGTCTCTAGGAGAATCAGCCTGATTATTAGTGTCTTCCACCTGCTGAACGTAATCAAATAATGTCCATTCCACTTCTTGCGGAGGGAAGGCGGGTAGGCTATCGTCATAGCTTCCATTTTGAATGAGCTGCAGGAGGGTAGTAGCTACCGTTCTCCAGTTGATAAGAATCTCGTGTGAACCTGCACTGTCAGACCACATTAGTTCGATTCCTTTTCCAGAGTGAGTATATCCTGTCAAGCCATTACCAAAATCTCCTCTGGCTCCACCAGTCCCGTATGGATTTTTAAGCAAAGGAATCAGGTCAGGAGCTTTCGTAACCGAGTGTTCGACTACGTAAGAGTAGATGTCTTGTTTTCCTTGCATTGAACCCATACCACTGCGGAGCAAATACTCTAACATTTCTTGTTCCGATGTGATTATACTTTGGTTTTTTTTAGGCAATAAAAAAGAACCGCTGGTTGGCGGTTCAGAAGATAGTGTATGGAAAGGGGGAGTTATCTGGGTCTCAAGATGATCTCGTTCAGTACCAATTCCTCTGCGGTTGATTTGATCTGGTTCAAGTGACGTGTCCGCTCCAGAGTATCTTCGGTCTGAGGTATCGGCTGAAGCCGGAGTAACTGGTCCGTCAGTTGTTGCATCCTCTCGTTCGCTTCTTGGTCGATTTGGTGCATTTTCTCCATCAGATTGCCCTGCATCCTCAGGCTCATTAATCGATGGGGATGATGATTTCTGAGATAGTTTAAGCTCATCCTTCCGTATTTGCCTAATGGCTGTTGGTCGGCCTCCGCCTGACTGGAGATCTGTATCAGAGGATACAAAAGTCCGTCTGTCTGCTGACTGTAGTTGAGATTCAAATTCTCTTTGTTCATAATTAACCATCCTTTCTTGTTGCATTAATTTGATATGCCTACCGATATCGAGCAAAATCTCTTTGGAAATCTCAGTTAGAATGCCGCCCAGTCGGGACATTAGCGGTACATTGTTCCAGTCGTTTATAGTATCGAACACCGGAGTTGAATCTGGCTCTGGAAGCTTACACCGAGAATGAATGAAGTAGATGCTGCTGGCTGCAATCAATTCCTGCATTTGTTCTTGCACGCCGGAAATAGGAAATGTGGCAAAAGGATGATTTACCATATCCAGCTCTATATTCTGATATAAGTCAAAAGATGATATATGCTGTTTAACCAGCTGTGTAATACATAACCCTAAATCATTTGTTTCCTTGGAGGATAGTCTGTGAGCGAGTTCAACCAAATCTAGCCTCTGTAAACTCCAGGATTGAGGAGGGACTCTCCCATGAGTTTGAGAGACATCGAATAAATAGTCTATATGAGGCCTATTCTCCTGAAAGTTACTGACACCAATGGCTTTTTCTCCTCGATTGATGTACCGGCCCAGTTTGTTCCAAAGAGGAAGGGAGGCCAACATGGTAGCCCCTGGATTCTGCATATATATGAGAAGAGCCTTATCAAAAGAGTACTTATAAATACCAGAAGCAAATTTTAAATAATCCATCCAGTCTTGTGGTGACTGCGAAATTTGTGATACAGCCGACTGATAGATGGCTCTTAGTGTTGTAACACGAGCCATGATAGTTATCCTCCCTTCCAATGGATGAAATGTGCTCCTTACTGTTCCAGCTCATCATAGATATCTTTGGCTGGCACAAAGGGAAGCCAATCTTGTTTGATATTTACGGCATAGGCTGGATAGCGAAGCTTGATCCCTTCAAAGAAATATGGCATGAGTCCATTATCGAACAGATGATAGGGGCTAAAAGAGTGGGTCTCTTCTTCATGTTCTCCCGTATAGCCCGAATAAAGGTTAAATGCGAGGCGGGAAAGACGGACCGTTGTTCCTGTCTGCCAGCCGTTGTTTAAGCCCTCTAGCCTAATGCTGTCTTCTCTGAAATCATAAAGATCATTAATGTGACGGCGAGTATCTTCTGTAAGGCCTAACAGATAAAACAGAGCGGATCGGTAAGGATCGTGTTGACGCTCAGAACGAATGACATTACCTTCATAAAACTGTTCATGAGCCAGATCTTTGAATATCATTAAATTTCCTCCTCTTCAATTAAGGGATGTTGTTCAGGTTCTGACTGGAGCGAAAAATATAGGGTTAAAGCTTTATCGATGATTTCCTCAACTTCTGTGGCTTTACTCTCAGGAGAGAAATATTTGGCATATACTTTATGCTTTAGCTTGAATGGAGCGGGAATCTTACTCTTTGGCTTCCGGCTAGACTCACCGGAAAGGATCGCTGATGCAGCTTGCTCCGTGAAAATGTGGTTTTCTGATTTCGCTCGAAGCAGCTCGGATTTTTTCATATCTACTTTGAAACCCTGTACATGTATTAAGGATTCCACAGTTTGTTGTTCTTCAGATTTTAGGTAAGAGAGATCGACGGCCGGGCGAAGCTTGATTTCACCTTGATCTACTCTTTCCATGAGTTCTGGTAGAAGGTGGTTCAAGCGCAGATATCGTTTGATATTGGTTGGGCTCATATCGTTTTTTTCGGAAACTTCATCCACACTCCAAGTTCGCTGTCCCACTGGGACAGTGGACTCAGATTCCTTTGTGTTATAAGGGGTCTCGCCGTTTTCAAGCTGAGTTACTTTACTCTGCTTCTGCTTAGCCTCCTTGCAAGCTTCAAGCTGCATCTGCAGGGCACGGGCGAGCTCACTGGGCAACATATCCTGAATGGAACGTTGATGGAAATTGGTGTCCACCACGATAATTACAGCTTCTGCTTCCGTCAAATGTTCTTTAATAATGGAAGGGATATAAAGTAACCCTGCGGCTTTAGCGGCATTGACGCGATTATGCCCAGAGAGGATTTCATAGGAGTTTTGTTCCATTGGACGGACTATAACCGGAATTAGAACACCGTTCTCCAAGACACTTTCGATTAGGTCATCCAGTTTTTCGCCCTCATACAGCTTAAATGGATGTTTATGAAAGGGAATAAGGCTGGATAGTAGAAGAGAAGTGACTCCTGAATTTTCAGGGGATGATGTTGTAAGGTTGGGCCCTTTAGACAAAAGTAAAAGCTCATCAATGCTTGAAAGCTTAGGCGTAGGTCGCTTATTGCTCATCTTGCATCAGCTCCTTCGCTAAACTGCAGTAAGCTGTGGCTACCTTCGACTTAGGATTGAATTCGATAATGCTTTGACTATAGAAATTCGCCTCTCCGACTTTGACGGAAAGAGGGATCTGAACATCAAAGATGCGGACGGTTTTCTGGTAATAAGCTTTCACTAACCGAAAGGCTTCTTTATATAAATTGGTTCGAGTATCACACATGGTCATTAAAATACCTGCAATGTTAATCCGCGGATTAATTCGTTTCTTTACCTTAATGATAATTTTCAGAAGCTGAGTTAGGCCTGTCGCTGACCACAATTGAGGGTTTACTGGAATCAACACACTATCGCTGGCTGCCAGGGCATTTATCGTTAGTAGACCAAGAGAGGGATTTGTGTCTATAATGATATAGTCATATCTTTGCTTCATGGATTCCAATAATGTGGTGAGAGTCTTTTCACCACCCATTTCATCTCTTAAATTAATCTCAGCAACGGATAGTTCTATGTTGCTTGGGATGAGGTCTATATTGCCATGATTATGAATGTATTCTTCAGGAGCCGGCAGTGGTTCGTCGCTCATGAGGGCGTTCATAATATTGAACATTGAAAACTTAAGCTGATCTGGATTCTCGATTCCAAAGCACATGCTCAGATTGCCTTGTGGGTCGAAATCAACCAGCAGCACTTTTCTATTTTCATAGGACAAGGCGCACGCCAGATTGTAGGCGGTGGTAGTCTTGCCTGTGCCACCTTTTTGATTGGCAATGGTGATAACGGTTGTTTGTGTCATTATAAAAACCTCCCCGGAGGTTTGCTCCGAACATATTGTCAATGGTAGGGAGCGGGCTGGTTCTCTCATTTTTCTCTCCGAGTTCTCTCGCAGTTCTCTCCAAAGGCTAAATTTGCTCTTTTTGTTGTATGTTGCCGGAAACCCTTGTGGCTCTAAGGAAAACACGAAAAACCGTAAAAATCCTTGATTCTACAAGGTTTTTTGCGGATTGTAGGTTCCCTTATATTCCACTGCAGGTTGTTAAAGTCCAAATGACTTCTGGGACTTAAAATCCTGCGGTACGTGAGTACCGTACGGGTTCGACCCCCGTCCTCGGCATCCATATTCACAATGAAAGGGCACATTCAGTTGAATGAGCCCTTTTTTTGTACCCCGGTTAGAAAAAGGATATTGTAAATAAAAGATCGAATTAACCATGTGATGAAATTTGTAGTTCATTGAAGAGATAGAGTTGAGTACCGTACGGGTTCGACCCCCGTCCTCGGCATCCATATTCACAATGAAAGGGCACATTCAGTTGAATGAGCCCTTTTTTTGTACCCCGGTTAGAAAAAGGATATTGTAAATAAAAGATCGAATTAACCATGTGATGAAATTTGTAGTTCATTGAAGAGATAGAGTGCATCTTTAAATCCCTGCAGATAGATGGAGCGTTCAAGAATAGCCTGAAGCGATATCTGAGTATCCTCATACAGAAATGAAGCCTTTTGCAGATCCTCCGGTAGAACACTTCTAAGCTGCTGGAAGAACTCATCGCTTTCCAATACGAGAAGTTTATAATTAGGATCGGTGTTGGACAGTTCGCGGTACATTCCTTCAAGCCGAATGCGGATCAGTGGGTCGGTTAAAGTTTCTAAAGATTCATACAAACTGGACACCTCCAAACCATTAACTTTACAAGGTCATTATATAACCTTGTGTAGTTAATTGTAAAGTTAAATTTTAACTCTATAAGGTCAATCGTTTCTGCAATTATCATACATAATAGCTGGAGGGGAACTTCTTGTTGAAAAGCAATTTAAGAATTCTAATGGCTGAACATCAGATAGACGACATTACCGAATTAATGGAGAAATCAGGACTAAGCCGAAATTCCATCAATAAGCTGTACAGAGGAACCCAATTAGAGACTATTAAGCTTGAGACGTTATTTAAGCTTTGCGATACTTTTCAATGTAAGTTGTCGGAATTGTATAAGGTCAATCGTTTCTGCAATTATCATACATAATAGCTGGAGGGGAACTTCTTGTTGAAAAGCAATTTAAGAATTCTAATGGCTGAACATCAGATAGACGACATTACCGAATTAATGGAGAAATCAGGACTAAGCCGAAATTCCATCAATAAGCTGTACAGAGGAACCCAATTAGAGACTATTAAGCTTGAGACGTTATTTAAGCTTTGCGATACTTTTCAATGTAAGTTGTCGGAATTGATTGAGTATAGCCCGGAGGAATAAATTGCTACGCGGGAAGTTGTGAGAGTGCCTTATAAGGTGCTCTCTTTTTTATAGTGAAAACAGATTACCTCTATATTTTGAAAAGATTTTTAATGAGTAAAAGAGTAATTGAACTTTAAGTTTCTTTCTTGGTTTCAATAATCATATTTGTGTTTCCAGCAGCACCCTAGTGGACATTGCATAATGGTTTCAAGGGTTATAGTTAAAGCTGAAGGATGGCAACCGCTTCTCACACCTCCCTTCGGATCATACAAAGTCAATAAGTCAACTAAGGTAATCTCCAGAGCAGCCGAGATTTGTTCTAGTATTTTGATCGTAGGGTTCTTCTCTCCACGTTCAATCTGCCCAAAGTATGATGTGTTTACCCCTGCACTTAGTGTAAGCTGCTCCTGAATGAAGCCGTTTTCAACCGTAAAATCCTGATGTTTTCCCCAATAGATTCAATGCTGTTCATTTCCCTTCACCTCTAATCAAACGATAGAATTTTTTGGTAGGAGGCTCAACAGGATATAGTAAGGATTTCAATGCTTATAGTAGAGAATTGATACGGAGTATGGTTAAACCGTGGATAAAAGCACTTAAGTGAGGTCTTTACATCTGATTATTTGAAGGACATGCCAAGGTTCTTGGTATTGAGGAAGAGGCAGATAAAGTGTTCTTTCTGCTCATAACGCAATTCTGATTCGAGTAAGTTGAACACATCTTTGGGATTACGAATTATATGTTGATTTTGATCAGGTAAAGTCAGCACCTTTGCAAGTTTTAACATAGCAGTAATTTGCCGGGCTTTTCCTTTACCAATTCCTTTTATAGAGACTAACTGTTGCTCTGATACATCCATTAGTTCCGATGTTGTTGGGAATTTTTCAATTAGTTGCTGAATTGAAGAGCAGTTTTTCTGCTCGTTTAACGTTTGACTAATAAGGTTCATTAATTCTTCATTAACAGTATTATTCATTCTATTCTTCTCCTTAGTGATTTTGAATTTAAAATATGAGCATTTTATCTTGTGTTTAATAGGGGATACGAATAACGATAAGGTTAAATTCATAGTTATAATATATATTTCATTTGGTGAATTTTACTTTCGAAGTCGAAATGTATGGTTGGTTTGTTAAATATTTCTTGTCGAAACTAGGATATATTAGTATTATTGAACCATAAAAAGTAGTTCCAAAAGGGGATAGAATTACAAGGTGAAAAACAACCATATCATAAGGAGGGCATATTTATGGAAACAGTTATGTTAGTAATTAGTATAGTGTCAATGATTGCTACAGTAATATCCACAATTATTGCAATTAAAGCAAAGAATGAGGCAAAAGTGATTTTAACAGAAATAAAAAGTGGTGATATCAAATCTAATAATCAAAGGCATGATATAAAAAACAAGGGGAGCATTGATATTAGTAATTCAGGAACCAATGACGGAGTAATGGCTGGAATAGTATCAGGAGGAATACAGCAACGTGATAAATAGACAACCGACCTATTCATTAACTAACCCTGGACAAAATGATGGTGTGATTGCAGGGGTTGTACATGGAGATATTACTTATATTCATCCTACACCCGCTAATAAATATGCTTCTTTAATACCAGTTCTTATTGAAAAATTAGCAGATTTAGTTAACATTACAGATGAGGAAATGGAACGGACATATAAAATAAGCCCATCGGAGTTAATAACCTATGGTATAGATGAAAAAATAGAATATAATGATGTCATAAAGTACAAAGATTTAATCAAAGAGTACAGTTTGTATGGAAATATTTGCGAACACGCATTTAATATAATTGACAATAACGATATGGGCGTGAAAAGAAGAATACTAAATAGCATTTCTTTACACTATAAGGATTTCAAAGGACAGTTATTATTAGAAAATAAAACCAGTGAAATTGCTGATATTGATATTATTAGGATGAATGCAGATAAGATTATAGACTATGTAAAGGAAGTGTTAGAAAAAAGAATTTTGGAAGATGGTAGTAAAGATAGATTGTTCGTTGAAGATATTGATATGGGTTTGATAAGAATCATTTGTTATTCTTTCGTTGAATGTAAGATATTGGAGAAGCCGAAGGTGAAATAAATGATAGTAAATATAGATCGAGAACCAAAATACTCACTATATTATATTGGTGGAATTATTTTGGGAATATTGAAGAAACAAGATCATATATCTATTGATGAACTTTATCAAAAGACTAAACAATTAATTGATGAGAACTTATACATTGATTTTATTTATTACTCTTTAGATTGGTTATATATGTTATCACTAATTGAGATTGAAAAAGATAAGGTGAAATTATGCTAATTGATAGATTAATTGTACGAAAGACTCAGCTGGGAAATGAAATTATAAGAGATATTTCATTTAACCTTAAGGGATTAAGTTTAATTGTAGATAATACGAGTGACTTAGCTGAAGATAGTGGCAATAACGTGGGTAAGACTACTGTAATAAAAATAATTGATTTGTGCTTAGGAGCTAAATCAGTTAGAAGTTTATACTATGATGTAGATACTAAAAGTGAAAACCTTGAAATAAAGAAATTTTTAGCTGATCACAAAGTTGAAGCAGAATTAATACTGATTGATCAGAAAAATGGTGAAAAAAATAAGAAATTCAGCATTATAAGACAATTATTTAATAATGGAAAACGGATAATTAATGGTAAGGAACATACTCAAGGTGAATTTTGGAGTGAACTAAAATCTATTCTATTTAATTTGAAAGAAGATAATCCAACACTAAGGCAATTAATTTCAAAATTTGTTAGAGTAAACGATACAACTTCTGAAAGTATGATTAAGTATTTAGGGAATAATACATCAAATGATACATATGACACAATTTATCTATTTCTTTTCAGAATAATAAGGGATGATTTATTAAGTGAAAAAGATTCTCTGTCTTCAAGTTTGAAAGAATGTGAAACAAAAATCAAATTATATCAGCATGATGATAACATATCATCACTAGATATTTTAGAACAGCGTAAGCAATTACTTGAAAGTGAACTTAATGATTTAACTACAAAAAGAAAAAATTTTGATTACATGGAAACCTATAAGGATGAGTTGAAAAATAAAAGAGAAATAATTGCTTCTATTAATGAAGTTGAAAGAGAAATGCAACTATTGAATTTTGAAGTTAAGCAGATAAATACAAACATTCAAAAATTAGAAAATGAAAAAAGCAATATTAATACTAAACAAATTAATTATATCTATAACGAAGCAGAGGCTTATATAGGTACTGTAGACAAAACTTTCGAGGATTTATTAAAGTTCCACAACAAAATGATACAAAACAGAATTGATTTTGTTAGAGAACAGTTTTCTACTAAAAGCAAGCGCTTTGAGATATTAGAATCTAAACGAGATGAGTTATTAGAACAAAATAAACATTTAACAATAGATTTACTTGATGAAGGAATGCTAGAAGAGTTGAATTCTATAAATAATAAAATAGAAAAGCTAATTTTAGAAAAGGGTGAGATTAATCAGTCAATAAAAATATTAGAAGGTGCTGAGACATTAAAAGATACTTTGCATGAAAAAATCAAATTAATAAATCAACAATTGGATCCAAATAATATTAACGAGATAATAAGGAAATTTAATGTATATTTTGCAGATTATTGTGAGAAGTTATATGGAGAAAAATATTTATTTGTCTACAATAATAAATGGAAGGAACAAAAAAAGTTCCCTGTCTCGTTGGATTTATTTAAAGGCAATGTAGGAACCGGGATGAAAAAAGGTATCATAGTGGCTTTTGATTTAGCATATATAAAGTTTGCAGAAGAAATGAATATAAGTTCTCCAAAGTTTGTAATACATGATAAGCTTGAAAATACACATATTAATCAATTGAAGACAATTTTTGATCTTTGTCAAGAAATAAATGGACAGTATATTGTACCTATTTTACGGGAGAGAGTTGACAAAATAGACTCTACCTTAATAGAAGAATGCAAGGTGCTCGAATTGAGCAAAGAAAACAAATTCTTTAAAATATGATGGCGTAAAGCTTCTTCTCAAATTTTTCTGCTAACATGGATGCAAATCCCATTCTCTGAACGTAGAAGCGTTTAGAAAAAAAACCTTTAAACCGCATAGGTAAAGGATTTATGTGCGATCTTTCCATAGTGTAGATGTGGAGTTAAAGGGGTTACTTCAAGACTTAAAATCCTGCGGTACGTGAGTACCGTACGGGTTCGACCCCCGTCCTCGGCATCCTTGATTTATAAGGGTTTTTTCCGAAAAACCTTGGTTTTATAACAGTGCAGGGGTTAAAGGGGTTACTTCAAGACTTAAAATCCTGCGGTACGTGAGTACCGTACGGGTTCGACCCCCGTCCTCGGCATCCTTGATTTATAAGGGTTTTTTCCGAAAAACCTTGGTTTTATAACAGTGCAGGGAAGAACCTTCAATCAAGTTCTCTCCTGCACTGTTTTCCTTTTTCCGGAGGAGAAAGCCGAGGAGAAGATCGCATGACTCTCATGTAGAATTGAGGGGATGCGATCTTTTTTTATAAAGTTCTGTGTAATATAGCCGGGTTTAACTCGCTGTCCTAACTTATCCGGATAAATATACTCCTCCTATTCGGTGCAGTCTGATTTATAGCCTTAACAAATGCTCGAGCTACCCTGGAAATCTCCTGATTGGCACTGTCTTGGAGAGCTCCGGGGTATTTTGTATGTTACTGATACAGTTTGTGCGCATAGTCAAAAAAAACCTCGAATTCACTAATCAGGATAATGACTCATCAGTCACATGCAAGATTAATATGGATTCTGTGTTTTTATACACGATGAAGTAAGAAGTGGGGGTATAACGGCCTATAAGTGACGAAATTGTAACTATAACAGATGAAAAGTTTCTAAAATTTAATATTTAATGATTAATTTATGACAAAAAATTCAATATTTCGGTGTGATATTTTAAAAGAAGCGGATGACATCCTGACTTACTCCCAAAAAAAGCTTCGTTCGTCCTGCCTTGAAGCAGAGACCAATGACTTGGTTTTAAAGGAAACCGAGTGAATGCTGTGAACAGAAGACGGGCCGCCTAATCCGCTTATGCTTGCTGTGTGTTGCTTATTTATTTTCTGAAAATGAGCGCTTATTTCCGAAACTTATATTTAATGTATATTGATATGACTAAAGTCCCAGTTCTTTCAAATCTCTGTATTGGAGTCCTTCATTTCCAGAATTCAAGGTTCGTAAGTTTCGATTAATTTGTAATTATAGTTAATTGAGACAAAATAAAGATATATTTACCTTGTTTTAGAGGGTGTTTTCTGCCCTATGGCACGTTAACCTTGGAAAGGGCACAAGGAGTGGCCCGCTGAAGCCATGCACACTCCAAACCTTGCATTGCCACCGCAACTGGAGTACAGCTTCATACAGACAAAAACCGCAGGCTGTGAACTGCGAATGAAGAGGAGAATGTTTTAGTGAAGATGAAGAAGAGGAAATGGGCATTTCGAGTCATGCAATCTACCCTTGCGGCAGCAGTCTTGCTGTCCCCGTTTCAGACTGCAAGCGCAGCTGAGGCCGGGAGTAACGGGAATAAGCCATGGATGAACACCGCATTATCTGCGGAAGACCGCACCAAACTGCTGCTGGAGGCCATGGATTTGCAGGACACCGTTGATTTTATTACGGGGAATGTAAACAATTATTATGGTTTCTATAATGCGGGCAACGAAGAGTTCGGCATACCGGCACTTACAATGGCGGATGGTCCGGCTGGGGTGCGGATCGCCAATCCCGATATACAGAACAAACAATCAACCGCAATGCCGGCTCCGATTGCGCTGGCAGCTTCATGGGATGCGCAAGCAGCCAAAAAATATGGAGAGCTGCTGGGAGATGAAGCGTTCAACTCTACGCATAACGTACTTTTAGGGCCCGGCCTCGATATTGCACGTGTTCCCTGGGGCTCCAGAAACTTTGAATCCCTGGGAGAAGATCCGCTGCTGCAATCCGAAATGGGGGCGGCTTACGTCAAAGGAATTCAGAGCTTTCCGGTGATCGCTACTGCCAAACACTATCTGATGAACAATCAGGAGACGGAGCGTTTCACTACGGATGTGAAAGTCAGTGAACGGGCCATACAGGAAATCTATACCCGGCCGTTCGCCGCAGCCATTGAACAATCGGACCTTGGTTCTGTAATGTGTTCGTTTAACTACGTCAACAGTGTGCAAGCCTGTGACAATTCGGAGCTGCTGACAGATGTCCTGCGGAATAAACTGAATTTCAACGGGTTCGTCATGTCCGATTACGGCGCCAATAAGTCAACAACCAAGTCAGCTTTGGCCGGACTTGATCTGGAAACGCCTGGAGAGCCTTTTGGCAAATGGGGAGCAGAACTTTTAACAGCTGTGAATAACGGTGAAATTACTGAAACAAAGATTGACGAAATGGCTACACGGATTCTGGTGCAGATGTTCAGAAAACAGCTGTTCGATAAGCCTGTTGAGAATAATCTGATTTCCGCACAGGCGCATGGCGAAATTGCCCGCGAGATTGCCGAGCAGTCTATGGTGTTGCTGAAAAATGACAATTCGACTCTTCCGCTGGACTCCGCGTCTCTGAAATCGGTGGCTGTCATCGGTCCTGATGCGGATAATGCCTCCGCTGCAGGTGGCGGAAGCTCGCTTGTAAATCCGACTTACACGGTCAGTCCGCTTGAAGGTATTAAATCTCGCGTGGGTGACGGAGTAACCGTCAACTACGCACCGGGCAGCGATCCGATTTCTGCTGGGGATATCGTATCCGGACCCGATGCCGTACCTTCATCATTGCTTGCACCTTCCGGAGATTCCAGTAACATCGGAGATGGTTTGACCGGTGAATACTTTACCAATACTAAGCTGGAAGGCGAGCCGACCGTGGTTCGTACAGACAAACAAGTCAATATGAATCTTGGCTTCTATAACTATGAAGGTTTTAATTCCCAATCTCCCAAGCTTGACCGATTGCCTACCAGCCTGAATGCAATGATGTCAGCACGCTGGACAGGAAACATTGTTGTACCCAAGACAGGTGAATATGAGTTCTCCCTGACCAGCCGCGGCTCCAGCCAGCTATACTTGGATGACAAACTTCTGTTTGAGAATGAAGGAAAGACGATGGATACAACGTCGTTCACACTTTCGCTCACTGCCGGCGAGGCGCATAAACTGAAGATTGAGTACCGTACAGATTGGGAGAACATGAGTGGCAACGATAATGGCGGCTTCGTACGTTTCGGATGGACCCCGCCAGCCGGTGTGGTGGACCCGCTGATTCAGAAGGCGGTAGAGACGGCGAAGGAAGCTGACACGGCAATTATCGTAACCCGTACGTATGACAGTGAAGGCTATTTTGACCGCTCCGACCTTGAGCTTCCGAACAATCAGGAGCAGCTAATCCGTGAAGTGTCGGCTGCCAACCCAAACACCATTGTTGTACAAATGAGCGGCCGTGCTGTCGAAATGGATAACTGGCAGGATCAGGTGCCGGCCGTTGTGCAGGCATGGTATGCCGGTCAAGAGCAAGGGAATGCGGTAGCCAGTATCCTGTTCGGCGATGTGAATCCGTCAGGTAAGCTGCCGGTAACGTTCCCGGTGAATGAACAGACTACCCCAATTTCCACCGCAGCCCAGTTCCCGGGCGTAAATGGGGTGGGAGATTACTCTGACGGCATCTTCGTTGGTTACCGTGGCTACGATAAAGAAAACCTGGATGTAGCTTATCCATTCGGACATGGCCTATCTTATACTACTTTTGGATACAGCAATCTCAAAACGATATCTAAAACCACTGGCAGAACCAATGTTCAAACGCTGGAAGTATCACTCAATCTGCGTAACACCGGCAAGGTGGAAGGTTCGGAAGTTGTTCAGGTGTACGCAGGAAAGCTGCCAACAGCAGTGGAGACACCAGAGAAACAACTGGCCGGATTTGCCAAAGTGGACTTAAAAGCAGGCAAGCAGCAACGGGTAACCGTTGAGCTGGATGCCAAAGCATTCTCGTATTGGGATGAGAGTAAGCAGGAATGGGTAATGCCGAGCGGCAGCGTGCCGATCTATGTAGGCAGCTCATCGGAGGATATCCGCCTCAAAGGAAACATCCAAATTAAAGGAAACTGATTCATACAGGCTGTTCCAAAAATGAACTATTTTACGAAAAAGACAGCCTTATTTATTTAATAAAACCGTAAAAGACAGCAGAGCAGCGCTTCTCCCGTTATCCGGAGCAGCGCTGTTCTCCCGTTTTAAGTTATTACGGCTTGCATTGCTAAAAGGGGGCGGTACGCTATGTTGAAAACAATGAGTAAACCTATAAAGCTCCTAATCGCAGCAGGCAGTATCACGGCAGTGGTTATTCTTGTGCTGGTGCTCCGGTTCTCTGGTCAGATAGAGCCTGCCCGCAAGGTGCAGCTGTGGCTGACTACTGCGGATCAGTCCAATCTGTTGACGCCCAAAGAGCCGCTTGCCTTCGCAACCTCAGAAGATACGCAGAAGCTGACTATAGACGTCAATTCTGAACAGCGATACCAGACGATGGATGGTTTTGGTGCGGCGGCAACCGGTTCATCCGCTTACCTGATCAAGCAGCAATTGTCCGCAGCGCAGCGGGAGCAGCTGATGGAGGAGTTATTTACTGATACTGGTATATCATTAAGTTTTATGAGGCATACCATCGGCGCATCGGATTATTCCGTGACGTCAGACGGTCAGTCCGCCAGCTATACATATGATGATGTGGAGGAAGGGAAGGACTACGAGTTGGAGCACTTTTCGGTGGAAAAGGATACGGATGTCATCTGGCTGCTCCATGAGATTAAACGCAAGAACAGCCAAATGAAGCTGATGGGAACGCCCTGGTCAGCCCCGGCCTGGATGAAGTTTGCTGGGGAACAGACATTGAACGGATGGTATCTCGACTACACGGATCCGGCGGTGTATGGAGCGTATGCCCGGTATTTTGTAAAATACATTCAGGCTTATGAAGCAGAAGGTCTGCCCATCTACGCGATGACCATTCAGAATGAGCCTGGCTTCACGACAGCAGATTATCCCAGCATGAGTATGGGGGCCGAGGAGCAGGTGCGTTTTATCCGGGATTATCTGGGCCCGGCCTTGGCAGCTGAAGGGATTAGTACGAAGCTGATAGGCTACGATCATAACTGGGACGAGGCCGCCGAATATGCCGGCACTTTACTGGGAGACAGCGGAGCCGCCGAATATACGGATGGGACAGCCTTTCATTGTTATGCGGGAACGCCGGATGCGATGAGCCAGGTACATGAAGATTTTCCAAATAAAAATATTTATTTCACGGAATGCAGCGGCGGCGAGTGGAACAGTGACTTCGGAGATAACCTCAGCTGGGATATGTCCAATCTGATCATCGGCTCCCCGCGTAACTGGGCGAAAACCGTGCTTCTCTGGAATCTGGCGCTTGATCACGAGGGCGGTCCCGAGAATGGCGGCTGCCCGAATTGCCGCGGTGTTGTGACGATTGATCCTTCGACGGGAGAAGTAGGCAAAAACGTTGAATACTATGCACTGGGACACGCCAGCAAGTTCGTTCGCCCGGGAGCAGTCCGGATTGAATCCACGCAATACAGCGGCCGGATTGAGACCGTGGCCTACGAGAATCCGGACGCCTCTCTGGTGCTGATTGCCGCCAACACCAGTAATGAAGAGCAGGCTTTTACGGTCCGCTGGAAATCGGAAACGTTCGATTACACGTTGCCCCCCAAGTCGGCAGTAACCTATAAGTGGATGAGTGATGCGAACTAAGCTGCTTTACTAACATCTCAAGACTGGTTTACTTGGGCAGGCCGGCAATCCAGTCTGCTAAGTTCTCTGTCTGTTATTCGCATAATGAGTCTTGTAATAGGGGGTAGGACTGCATATGTCTAAAACCGCAAACCATGCTCAATAATTTTGCTAACATCTTTGCTAACATAGCTGCATATCCAAATGTTCGACCCCATCCTCGGTTTCCATAGTAACAATGAAAGGGCACATTCAGTTGAATGAGCCCTTTTTTTGTACCCCGGTTAGAAAAAGGATATTGTAAATAAAAGATCGAATTAACCATGTGATGAAATTTGTTCATAATAGCTGGAGGGCGAATTAATGGAGAAATCAGGACTAAGCCGAAATTCCATCAATAAGCTGTACAGAGGAACCCAATTAGAGACTATTAAGCTGGAGACGTTATTTAAGCTTTGTGATACTTTTCAATTAACAATGAAAGGGCACATTCAGTTGAATGAGCCCTTTTTTTGTACCCCGGTTAGAAAAAGGATATTGTAAATAAAAGATCGAATTAACCATGTGATGAAATTTGTTCATAATAGCTGGAGGGCGAATTAATGGAGAAATCAGGACTAAGCCGAAATTCCATCAATAAGCTGTACAGAGGAACCCAATTAGAGACTATTAAGCTGGAGACGTTATTTAAGCTTTGTGATACTTTTCAATGTAAATTGTCCTGTAATGAATTAATTTGAGGTTTAAATGAAAAAAGCACCTTCTATATACTGGGTAAGGTTCCGCCAAAGAACAATTCCAGCACGGCATTCCATTGGTCATTGTCAATCCGCATCCCCCTCCCAAGGTGACATTAACAACAATTTACCTTAGGAGGGGATTTTGTTGCAGCCGCAGTCTTTAACGGATTGGATGAAGCCCGCAATTGATGGGCGGTTTAATGGTTGCCTCAGTTCCTGTATGCGGTGGGTAATTTCTTTCTCGCTTGTCCGAACCAGTCTACCAGCTTATCGGTCAAGCCGATCCGCAGTTCGTTTGAAAACAGATGATCCAGCTTATGGTAGTGCCTCTCCGCTTCTTGGTGCCTTCCGCTTGCCGTATACAGCTTTATCAGCGCAAGTCCATCTTCTTCGTTGTACGGTTCCACCTCCTGAATCCGTTCATACATCGCCAGCGCTTCCTCCTGCATCATGGCTTTCTCATAGAATCGGGCTAATGAACGGGCATTCTGATACCATAGCTTCCGTAGTCTTTCACGTTCGTCCTCCACCCACCCATAACCAATTTCCGGTAAATAGTCCCCTTCATAAAGCGAAATCAACCGCCGCAGCTCGGAATGACTATCGGTCAAATTTATGCCGCTTAAGTGCCGCAGACCGTTTTCCCATTCATCCACGTCAATCCGAATGCGGCTTGTGTCGAGTATGTAGCCTTCTTGAATCGTAATATTGTGAATGGGAGCATCGATGCCCATTTGCTTCAAGCACTTTCTAATGTGATAAATCGATGTGTACAATTGATTCGCCGCCTGCTTCACATCAAGCTCCGGCCACAGCAGTTCCAAAAGGGTCTCCTTGAGGACGATATTGCCGCGTTGGTGCAGCAGGTAAGCAAACAGAGCCTGCGTTTTTGCCGTGCGCCATTTCGGTATTTCCGGAGACCCGCCGCTGCTCTGAAAACGGAGAGACCGAAAACACAGAATGCGGGAAGGCGCTGTTGAGCGCACATCTTCCTTATGCATTCTTTTTTGCATCAGCCGCTGTATCGTTTGATCCAAACGTGCTTGATGCAACGGTTTAAGCAAATAATCGACCGCATTCAGCGCAAAAGCTTGGACAGCATACTCGCTATATGCCGTTACAAATACAATATCAGCTTCCGGACAAGCCTCTTGTGTCAGCTCTACCGCTTTGATCCCTGATATTTCCGGTAAGTGAATATCGAAAAATACGACGTCCGGTTGAAGTTCCGGCATTCGCATAATAGCCTCGCGCGCATTCCCGAACGAGCCGACTACCGAAATACCGGGATATCCCGATAGCATCCGCCGAATCTGGTTTAACACCAGCGCTTCGTCATCCACCAGCATGATCTTCATGTATTTCACACTCCATAACATGTATGCATTGTTTTTTTGGCAAGATTCGACTTGTTACACCAATATTATCGGAATTTTGACAATGGATGATTAGAACTGTCCGAGCAGCCGTTGAGCGAAAACAGCATGCAAAGCAGTTGTAGAGATTCTGTAAAGATCCTTTTGTTATGATCACACCTGTCGAAAGAAAGTAGATTATATCAAGATATAGGATCAAGGGGCTTGAAGTCTCTTTGGGCAGGGGGGAGTATAAGCGGAATAGAAAAAGAACGGTTGTTGTACTCCAGCGTGTGCAGAAGCGCCCGAGTTAGAAGGGATATACAAACTTTGTCAAGAAGAAAGGAGAACCCTGCATAACTGAAAGAAATCTGCAATTATAGATTTTCTATAGGCTTTCGTTAGCAGGTATACACAAAATATGAAATTAAAAAATCGAAGAATGTTATCGGTTCTAATAGCAATTGTTATGGTATTCACAATGATGCCTTTTCATCCATTAGAAGTAAAAGCCGCTGCAACATCTACAATTGATCTTGGTACTCCTGTTAGTGTAACCGAAACCACCTATCAGCTGTCCAATGCTACATTTGGAAGCACAGGTGCCCTGAATGGAGCAGGGGGATACTTTACTGTGGCAGTAAATAATGGATCTATTACTGTCGGAGCTATTCCAAGTGGTATCACCGAGTTGATTAATGGCATAAAAATTAGCGGCATTGTGACTGACAAATCTACATCTGTAAATAGAGTGTTCAATTTTTCAAATGGGAATACGTATGAAGATATTCGGACTGTTATTCAAAACTTGACATTTACAAAAGCTGTGTGGCAAACCCAGAGCGTAACAGTAAATGTAGCGCCAGGGGCACCATTGACCGATGGGAAGACATCTGTGCGTACCTATAATGGCCGCCATTTTGTATATGTGCAGAGACAGGCTGCTACCCTGACTTTTAAAGATGCTGTGACGATTGCAACAAATAATAACGGACATCTTGTAGAACCAAACGCAAATAATCCTCAAGATGTTTTTGCGATTGCTAGTATGTTTAAAGAATTTAAAACTCTCTTTGGAGGGAATTGGAACTTTCTAACCTTTATAGGCGCTACTAAAACTACAGCACCTAATTGGAACACTTCTAGTTATAGCGCTACAAGATATGTATCTAACAGCCAGTCAACAGGTCTTGATACATCGAAAGAGTTTGTTGCTAATGGAGCGTATGACCATCTTACACTTCTGCTAGACACGACCAGTAATAAAATAGGTTACTTAGCTGTAAATAATACACACGGCAGCAGCAGCGGATATTTTGATCCGGGAGTTATTGTCGAATATAATTCCGGTGTCATTAGCAACAATATCACTGCCACAAAAAATATTGGGATTTCGGAGCTGGGAGGCAGCGTGGGAATCAGCGGTGTCGCCAAAGTTGGTGAAACGTTGACTGCGGACTTATCGGGAATCACTTATTCGCCTGACACGTCAGCCAATGTGCCGACTTACCAATGGTACCGGAACGGAGTCGCTATCACGAATGCGACGGGTTCAAGCTACACGTTAACCGCTGAAGACTTCGGCGCAGGGATCACCGTGATGGTAACCGCTGACGATACACATGCTACAGGAAGCGTGACGAGCGCGGCAACGGGGGCGGTAGCGGCAGCAGGCGGCGACGAGGCACCGGCAGCACCGGCAGAAGTTAGCAAAACAGTAACAAGCATTACAATGCAAGCCGTCACTGGTCAGGAATACAGCATCGACGGCGGAGTGACGTGGCAAGATAGTTCGACGTTCACCGGGCTCATGCCAGGAACGGACTATACAATTGTAACCCGTGTGAAAGCGACAGCGACGCAGTTGGCGTCTGCTATCAGCACAGGAACAGTGATTCGTACAGTAGCTAACAACGCGGGCTTGGAGGATTTGAAGCTGTCTAGCAGCACGTTGAGCCCGGCATTTGCGGCAGACACCACAAACTATACGACAAGTGTGCCGAACAGCGTGAGCGACACGACAGTGACGGCAACGGTATATGATGCTGTTTATTCTACGGTGACAGCGAGCGTGTACAATAGCGAAGGCATATTGGTACAAGGTCCGATTAACTTGACAAGTGGCGTCGCTTCCGATTCATTGCCGCTCAGCGTTGGCATCAACACGATCAAGGTGGTCGTAGCGGCGCAGGACGGCACCACGCAGACGTACATCGTAACGGTGACTCGCGCCCCTAGTGGTGGCTCCGGCACGAACGGAGGTCCTGCACCTTCAGCTACGCCTGCACCTTCAGCTACTCCTGCTCCGGCATCGGGCGTGAAAACAACCGTAAACAATGAGGACAGTGGCTTCGCAACTGGCACAACGGCAAACAACGTAACGACCGTTGTGATTGATCAAGATAAACTATCAGCTATTCTCTCTACAGGCAACGGACAGCAATTGAATGTGCTTGTGCCTGGCGACGGTGAGGTCAAGGTTGCAGGTTTGACCGCAGCAACCCTGAAGCAGTTGTCCGATACCGGCTCCACGCTGAATATCGAGAACCAGCTTGCTATTTATCCGATTCCAAGTAAACAAATGGATCTGGGTTCAATCATCAAACAATGGAACGGTGCGCCGCTTGGCGAAATTGCTGTCGATATTGATATCAAGAAATCGTCTGACGCATTGAAAGCCGCAGCGAAAGCTCAGGCAACCAAAGGCGGCTACGATCTGCTCGTTGATCCGGTCGATCTGTCGCTTAATTTCACTTACCAAGGTCAAACCGTTAAGCCAGATCAACTGACGGGCTACGCGCCCCGCTATATCGCATTGCCTGAAGGCATTGATCCGAACAAAATTACGACTGGCGTCATTGTTAATCCGGACGGTACCGTGTTCCATGTGCCGACAGTCGTAACGAAAATCAACAACCGTTATTTTGCAATGATCAACGACCTGCGCAGCCAGGGCAGCTACTCGGTCATCTGGAATCCGCAAAATTTCGATGACGTGAAGAGCCACTGGGCACAAGCGAGCATCAACAATATTGCAGCCAGACTGCAGCTTGAAGGTACAGGCAACAATACCTTCTCCCCGAATCGCAGTATTGACCGTTCGGAATTTGCCACGATTGTGGCAAGTGGACTGGGCTTAATGCGCCAAGGTGTAGTGGGTACGCCGTATAATGACATAACACCGTTGATTTGGTACCACGATGCCGTAACAATTGCCAGCCAGTTCGGCATTATCAAAGGCTTTGCAGACGGTGGGTTCCACGGCAGCGAACAGATTACAAGAGAGCAAGGCATCGCTATGATCGCCCGCTCCCTGCATATCGTTCAGCCGCAAGAGGCGCTGAGCGCACTACAAATCAATCAGATTCTGGCTCCTTACAGCGATATGGACCAAATCTCCGGGTATGCCCGGGAGTCCGCAGCCCAACTGATTAAGGCTGGTATCCTGCAAGGGACCGGCGGACAGCGCTTGAACCCGAAAGCGGCGATGACGCGCGCGGAAACAGCGGCCATGGTGGAAAGATTGCTGAAAGCTACAAAGTTGATCGACTAGTATTAATGATTAAGAGGGGGCTAACACCTCCTCTTTTTTTTGCGCCTCACAACACTGGCTAATGTGCCAATCCCCCGATTTATGAAACAAGGGATTCCCGCTGTTCTTGTCGAATTATGAAAGCTGCCGGATGTGTGCTTAGCATGTTCAAGCATTTGGCAGAACTGAACGGCGAAACGTTGGGAGTGAGCCCTGTATGATTTGGATAAAAAACAAAAACGCCCTGAAGTATGCTGTGACGTTCATCCTGTTTCTCTCGATACTTCTCGGTGTCCGGTGGATTTGGTCCGGGTTTTTTCTTACGCCTGAACATCCTCGTGCGGTTCAAGGCGTGCTCGATCTGCGCGGCTGGGACTTCGCGAGCTCCCGTTCCATTACACTGAATGGCGAGTGGGATTTTTATCCGGAAGCATTCGTCACTCATGAAAACAAGGATTGGAAATCCCTGGACAAGCGCAATATCATGGTTCCGGGAGATTGGCGAAGTGCTTTACCGGCAGGCTCAAAGTCGTCGTTCGGTTACGGTACGTACCGGCTGCGCATTCTGATTGACCCTTTGCCGCAACAGTCCTTCAAATTCTGGATTCAGGAAATTCAAGCCTCTTCCGTTGTTGAATTCAATGGTCAGATAGCAGGAGTCGGCCAACCGGCTGAGCAAGCGAATACATATAAGCCCCGCCGGATTTCTTATACCCCGCTTTATAAGGCAAACGGGGTGAATGAGATCGAGCTGCTTGTACGCGTGGCCAATTTTGATAATCCGCATAATGGCGGCATTGTCAAAGCCATCCGCTTCGGGTCGGATGCGGCCATCAATACTGAACGATGGATCTCCATTGGCTTTCAGATTGTGACCTTCGTGTTACTGATGTTTCTTGGCTTGTACGCCGTGATGCTATACCTGTTCAGTTGGCAAAAAGGGTTGCTTGCCTTTTTCATGCTGCTTTTGACCGCCGGGCTTACAATTGTGTCTGATAACGACAGCCTGCTGCTGGTAGGTATGCCTTTCATCAACTATGCATGGGCACTGAAAATTAAGATGCTCTCGTACACGTTGGTCCCCTTTTTTTTCCTGCTGGTTACCAGAATATTTGTCAAGCTCCGTACAAACACGGTTTTATTCCGTACGTACGCCATTGTTCTGGCTTTGTATTCAGGATTTATGTTGGTCATGCCGCCTCCGCTCATTTACTATTTAATCGAATTAAAATTATTCAGGCTGCTTTATTGGTTTCCAATGGCCTGGGTTATCTATCTGATTGGCAAACTTATAGCCAGAAATCAGCCAGGTGCCCCCTTCCTGCTGCTTGCCACCATGAGTATATTATCCAGCTCCGCATGGGGACTAATTAATGCTCACTTGGAAGTAATAAACATTTATTTCCCGTTTGACGTGCTGGTGGCTATCATCAGTTTTTCCGCTTACTGGTTTAAGCAGTACTTCCGCAATTCCCAAGAAAACGCCAAACTAAATGAGCAGTTAAGAGTGGCAGACAAGCAGAAGGACGATTTTCTGGCGAACACATCCCATGAATTGCGAAATCCCCTGCACGGAATGCTGAATATGGCGCAAACCGTCCTTGACAGCGAAAAACATTCGTTGAGCGGTGAGAGTGTCCAAAATTTGGAGCTGGTGATAACAGTCGGCCGGCGCATGTCGTTTATGTTAAATGACCTGCTTGATTTGACTCGTCTCAAGGAGGGGAACATCCGCCTGCATGTGCAGACCGTCCAGGTGCAGGCGGTCGCTTCCGGCGTATTCGACATGCTTCGCTTCATGACTGTTAGTAAACCGATTCGGCTGGTTAATGAGATTCCGAACGAGTTTCCTCCTGTGATGGCAGACGAAAACCGGCTCATTCAAATTTTGTTTAATCTCGTTCACAATGCAATCAAATTTACCAACGAGGGAACTGTCGCCATCCGGGTGGTCGCACAAGACGGGAAGGCGTACATTAGCGTTGCGGATACGGGTGTCGGCATGGACGAGGAAATGCTGCAAAGAATCTTCAACCCTTACGAGCAAGGTGACTCTGGCATTACGGCGTCGCCCGGGGGCGGCATCGGACTGGGCCTCGGCATTTGCAAGCAGTTAGTAGAGCTGCACGGCGAAACGTTGGAAGTGACATCTGCCTCTGCCCAAGGTTCGGTATTCACCTTTGCTTTGGCGCTGTCCGATTCGCCCGTTCAACGGGAAGCGGATTTTGCAGCCGTCCTGCCGCCTGTCTATGCGGAAACCGCCGCCGCTGCCGACATGAACATCCGTTACGGTATGGATGACGATTCTGCCGTTGTGGGGAGATCGGTGCGTCCTTCGGTATTGGCTGTGGACGATGATCCGCTCAACTTGAAAATACTGGAGAACATTCTGGCTGGGGAATCTTTCGACATCATTTCGGTTACGAGCGGAAATGATGCCTTGTCTCATCTGAGCACGAGAGTATGGGATCTTGTTATTACTGACGTCATGATGCCTCACATGTCAGGGTACGAGTTAACGAGAGCGATTCGAGAGCGCTATTCGAGCTCGGAACTGCCCATTCTGCTTCTGACCGCTCGCAACAAGCCTGAGGATATCGCCGCCGGTTTTTTGGCAGGGGCTAACGATTACATTGTGAAGCCTGCGGATGCAATGGAGTTAAAGGTTCGGGTACGGGCATTAACGGATTTGAACCGTTCCGTGCGCGAACGCCTGCGTATGGAAGCGGCATGGCTGCAGGCGCAAATACAACCGCACTTTTTATTCAACGCCCTCAATGCAATAGCTGCGCTTAGCGACGTCAATCTGAACAGGATGCGCCTGCTGCTCGACGAGTTCGGCAATTATCTACGGGCCAGTTTCAACTTTCAAAATTCCGAGCTGCTTGTTCCGCTTGGACAGGAGCTTGCACTCGTACGTTCTTACTTATATATCGAGAATGAACGTTTCGAAGGCAGGCTGAATACGGTTTGGGAAGTCGAAGCGAACATGGAGCTAAGGCTTCCCCCACTTTCCATTCAACCGCTTGTTGAAAACGCAGTGCGGCACGGCATCATGAGTCGTTCGTCGGGCGGAATGATTCATATTCACATCGCCCAATATGAAGATCGTACAGAAGTAACCGTTGCCGATAACGGCGTGGGAATGGATACAAAAACGCTGCAACAACTATTCGACAAACGTTCGAACCAAAGGCAGGGAGTTGGTTTATTCAATATTAATCAACGGTTGAAACAATTATATGGGAAGGGGTTACACATTCAGAGTGATCCGGGTCAAGGGACGATAGTCGCCTTTGCCGTGCCGAATCATGCGGTGAACCGCCTGAATTAGCGGCTCGCCGATGCGCATCGGCAAAAAAAAGCATCTTGGAAAATAACAATGAAATTCAGCTGGAGTAGATACGAGCTTCAATGCTTAGTTCCTAAAAAAAAGGGGCTGTCCCAAAAGCCATGAAATGGCTGCTTGGGACAGCTCTTTATTTTGGAGGCGTGCCCAGAGGCACGCATTATCTAGTTAGTGCAAGTCCAACCAAGAGAGGGGCCAAGCCACTCTTGTAGCTAGGATGCTTGCGCATGGCGAAATCTAAATGGCTGCTTGGGACAGCTCTTTATTTTGGAGGCGTGCCCAGAGGCACGCATTATCTAGTTAGTGCAAGTCCAACCAAGAGAGGGGCCAAGCCACTCTTGTAGCTAGGATGCTTGCGCATGGCGAAATCTTTATTCCTGTATATTCAAAAGGCTCATGGGATAATACAAGTACAGCCATTAGTCCATGCTCACCTTTGTCACCATCCGAATCATCAAGATCTTCATAGGCAATTTCTCGACACTCTACTGATAAATCAGTATGCACTGTGATATCTATAAATCCCAAGATAAAGAGGACGGCTTATTCTGTGAATTCAGAATAAGCCGTAATTTCTCGACACTCTACTGATAAATCAGTATGCACTGTGATATCTATAAATCCCAAGATAAAGAGGACGGCTTATTCTGTGAATTCAGAATAAGCCGTCCTCTTTTTGATACATGTACTTGTTTTTACCACGAAAAGCTGGTTTTTCAGTGGATGATCAGCCATCAGCGCAGGGGTTCCGATGTCAGCATCAGCTGAGTTGTCTCACTTCACCATACTTTCTACTCCTCATGACCCGTCGATTGACGGAAAACCGGCATAGTCTTAACATGCGTAACCAGTGGAGGTCTACCGGGATTTTCGATTTTGGAAAGAAGCATCTCGGCAGCAAGAAAGCCCATTTCGGATCGGTGGATATGAACGGTGGTCAAGTGGGGTTCCACGATTCGCGACTCTGGGGAATTATCGAATCCGCAGACCCTAACCTCACCAGGAATTTGAATATTTAGGTCCTTTAAGATACGAATGGCATTAATAGCGATGTAGTCATTGGCACATACGAACGCGGGTGGAAGATTAGTCATGCTTGCTAGTCGCTGCTTAAGCCACTTATAGTCAGCGATATGCCGGTCGTCTTCGAGAATGCAGAAGGAATCATCAAGATCAATCCGAGCGGTATACATGGCTTTGGTGAACCCGTCCCAGCGCTCGTTGAAGCTCATGCAATGGCGGGAATCGCCGATAAACCCGATCTCCGTAATTCCTTCATCAATGAGCTTCTTCGTTAGACTGAAAGTACTGTGAATGTTCTCCATCAGCAGTATATCTGCCTTCATCTCAGAAAACGTCAGTTCTGCTGAAGCGTCAATGAATAATGTCGGGATCCCGAATGACGTAATAAACTCCGAGTAGCTCTTGTCGAACAATTCGATACAGACAATGCCATCTACTTTACTTTTGTCGAAATTCACAGGAAGAGCCGACGAATCGAGTTCATTCTCTCGAACGATATGTATCGACAAATTGAAGCCTTCGGAGCTGATTTTTTGTTCGAGGCCGCTTAGCAGTGACGTGCCAAAATGTGAATTGTTCGGCATATTTGCCGTAAGCAGGGCGATATTACCGGTTTTTTTGGCAGGTGTGCCTTCTTGTTCGAACAAGGCGAACTGCTTGTAATTCATATCAATAGCTTTCCTAACCACTTTGTTGCGTGTCTCATCCGGTATAGAGGGATTATTATTTAATGCTTTGGATACGGTATTCCTAGAAAGTCCAAGCGAATCGGCTATATCTTGAATGGTTACTTTTTCTTTGTCCAAAGATAATGGCTCCTTTAGCAGAAGTAATGCGTTCTCGACCAAAATAATCTTAGTATAAATTAATGTAATTGTCAACTTAATTGTTACAAATGAACAATTGGATAAAAAGTAAAAAGAAAGATTAATAAGGTTTACATTTAGTGCAATAGTAAACAAATGCACAAGTAAAATGTACGGTGTGCATTCACTTAGTTATGGATTTTTCATAATAAAAAACTAATATTTCGTTGTTTAAAGCAGAAAAACCAATGAATTTTACGTTATTAAAATGAAATGGTGTTTTTATTGTGTGCATATGTTTACTTTTATAGTCATAAAAACTCTTGACGAAGTAATCGTGATGTTGTAAATTAAATTTGCTAAGCCGTTGACAGTGACTTATGGAAGCACTTACTTTCGCGCGAGAAGTATCCAAAATCACAATTATGTTTTGCAAATGAGTATTGAGGGGGAGGAGACCTTGCAACAAACTTCTGGAATTACACAAAATAAAAGACCGGAAGCCCGGAATCGCACAGGACTTATGGAGAAACTCAGGTATATCAAGAACAACTATTGGCTTTACCTTTTTGTCCTTCCGGCAGTCGTATTGACTATTATTTTTAAATATCTCCCTATGTATGGTGTTCTGATCGCTTTTAAAGACTACAGCTTTCGCAAAGGTATTTTGGGGAGTGACTGGGTTGGGTTTCATCACTTCGAACGATTCTTTAATGCACCCAATTTTGAGCAATTGTTATTCAATACCCTTCAGTTGAACATTTACGGTCTTTTGCTGGGATTCCCGGTGCCGATTATTCTGGCATTAATGTTGAATCAGGTGCGCAAGGCCGCGATGAAAAAGAACATTCAATTGTTCCTATATGCGCCGAATTTCATTTCTGTTGTTGTTGTCGTGGGTATGCTCTTTGTCTTATTCTCTCCAACAGGCCCGGTAAATAAATTAGTTGTGGCCTTTGGCGGGATGCCGCTCTCGTTTATGTCAGAACCGGAATATTTCCGTCCGATGTATATCCTCTCCGGAATCTGGCAGGGGGCTGGATGGTCGTCCATTATATATGTGGCTGCATTGGCCAATGTGGATCCGGAGTTGCACAATGCGGCGACACTTGACGGTGCAAGCCTGCTTCAGCGTATACGGCATATCGATTTACCCACCATCAGGCCGGTTATTGCGATCATGATCATTCTCGCGGCAGGCGGCATTATGGCCGGCGGCGGTGACAAAGCCATTCTGATGTGGAACGAGATGAACATGGAGAAATCGGATGTGATCAGTACTTATGTCTATCGGATCGGCTTCCAGCAGGCGAACTATTCGTTCTCCGCTGCTGTGGAATTGTTTAATACCGTCATTAACCTCATTATGCTGTTTACGGTGAATTTTATCGTGAAACGGGTTAACGATGGTGATGGAATTGTATAGGAAAGGAGATCATCATGGACAGTATTAAACCAACCAAGATGGACCGGATCGTGCTCGGTGTTATCTTCACCCTGCTAGTTCTCCTCGTTGTAGCGATTATTGGTCCGCTGATTTATATGGTCGTGGCTTCGTTCATGGAACCGACGGCACTCCTGAATAAGGGGTTATCCTTCGACTTCTCAGATTATAGCCTTGAGGGATATAGAATGATTTTATCGGATGACAAAATCATTGGTGGATTTCTGAACGCGTTGCTATATTCCTCCGTTTTCACAGTGATAACGGTTTCTGTCTGCGTCTTTGCAGGATATCCATTGTCGCTCGACGACTTCGTAGGAAGAAAAATAATAATGACGCTTTTCATTATCACCATGTTCTTTGGCGGTGGTCTGATCCCGACTTATCTCGTGGTGAAGAGTCTAGGCATGCTTGATACCATCTGGGCGCTTGTTATTCCGGGTGCAGTGAGCGTTTGGAACATTATTCTGGCCAGGACGTTCTTTCGGGGCTTGCCAAAGGAAATGAACGAAGCGGCTAAGATTGACGGTGCCTCGGATTTCACAATCTTCTTTAGCATTATCATACCGCTTTCCAAGCCTATCGTGTTTGTCCTTGCGTTATATGCCTTCGTTGGTCACTGGAACGATTTCTTTCAATCCCTGATCTACTTGGAGAATCAAGATAAATATCCGCTGCAGCTCGTACTTCGGCGTATTCTGATTCTGAACAAGGTTGATCCGAATATTGTCTCTTCTATTAAGGAACAGGCTGAGTTAGCGCGATTGTCTGAATTGATGAAGTATGCAGCCATCGTAGTCTCAAGTCTTCCGCTTCTTGTAATGTATCCTTTCTTCCAGAAATACTTCGAAAAAGGTGTCATGGTCGGTTCCCTCAAGTAGAGAGCCTACAGTTATTTAAATGAAGACAACAAAAAGGGGAGAATTACTATGAAACATATTAAGAAAACATTATCCATCATTTCCCTGACGGCTGTTATGGCAATTACGGGATGCAGCAGCGATAAAGGAAGCGAAAAAGAAAAGGGAAATTCCGGTGATCAATCCCTAACCTTCATGACGCCGAACTCACCGCTTGCTCCTCAAGACCCGAATGATAAGCTGATCTTCAAACGCCTGGAAGAAAAGACCGGTATTCATATCGACTGGAAAGTCTATTCGGAAGATGTTTACGTCGAGAAGCGGAATCTTGCTTTGGCCACAGGTGAGCTTCCGGATGCACTTTTCAACGCCGGCCTGAGTGATTTCGATTTGTTGAAATTGGCCGATGATGGCACAATCATTCCTGTCGAGGAATACATTACGCCTGAGAAAATGCCGAACCTCAGTAAGGTGCTGGAGCAGGCACCCCAATACAAAGGTATGATGACTTCACCGGACGGGCACATCCTCGCCTTCCCTTGGATTGAGGAGCTTGGTGAAGGCAAGGAGAGCATTCACTCTGTCAACAATATTCCGTGGATTAACAAGGCATGGCTGGATAAGCTTGGCCTGCAAATGCCAAAGACGACGGAAGAACTGAAACAAGTGTTGATCGCGTTCAAAACGAAGGATCCGAATGGAAATGGCAAAGCCGACGAGATTCCGATTTCTTTTATTAATGATGACGGGGGCAACGAGGATTTAAGCTTCCTTCTCGGTTCCTTTGGATCTGGCTTTAACGGGGATCTAACGCTGGTCGACAATGACGGCAAAGTGAACAATGCTGTATTGGCGCCGGGCTATAAGGAAGGCATGAAGTACCTGCAGGAACTGTACGCAGCGGGTCTGATCGATCCGGAGTTCATTACCCAAGACTGGAACAAATTTATAGCCAAAGCAAAAGATGATCGCTACGGTTTGTACTTCACTTGGGACAAGGCGAATGTGAGCGGCATGGACAGTCCGTTTGAACCGATGCCGGCACTGGAAGGGCCGAACGGCTGGAAGAATGTAGCCCGTGCGAACGGTATGGGATTTGACCGCGGCAGAATGGTGATCACAGCCGATAACAAGAACATCGAAGCGACGATTAAATGGATAGACGCAATGTATGATCCGTCCCAGTCTGTACAGAACAATTGGGGAACTTATGGCGACGAAACGCAGCAGAATATTTTTGAAATGGACGAAGCTACTAAAATGCTGAAGCACTTGCCGCTGAACGGTGCTTCACCGAACGAGCTGCGCGTCAAAACGAGCGCTGGAGGACCGTTAGCTATTCTCGATTCCTATTACGGTAAGGTTACGACGATGCCGGACGATGCGGCCTATCGCATTGATATTTTGAAGAAGATCTATGTGCCGGATATGAAAGCTCAGCATATGTATCCGAGAGTATTTTTCTCCAAAGAGGAATCAGAGCGCCTGACCCAAACCGAAGCCGACCTGTGGCCATATATTCTGAAGAAGCGTACGGAATGGATGCAAGGCGCAAACGTGGACAAAGAGTGGGACGCATTCATCAAAGAGCTTGATCGTCTTGGCATGCAGGATTGGCTGAAAATCAAACAAACAGGTTACGACAGAGCGGGGAAATAGCCAGTTACATTATAATGCATACCGTCGGAGCGTGAGTTCATGCTGTAGTAGGCCATGCTCCGACTATTATTATTATTATCATTATTATTATTACTCTGGAGGAGTGGGAGAAACATGAATTATACCGAGAAGTTTCGTCCGCAGTATCACTATTCGCCACAAAAAAACTGGATGAACGATCCGAACGGAATGGTTTATTTCGAGAATGAGTACCACCTCTTTTATCAGCACACTCCGTTCGCAAGTCAACCCGATTTCGGGAGAATGCATTGGGGGCACGCGGTAAGCTCTGATCTGGTCCATTGGGAGGAGCTTGAACCATCCTTGCCGCCAGGTGAGGACGGTGCAATTTTCTCTGGAAGCGCGGTAGTCGATACACAGAACACAAGTGGTTTTTTTGATGAGGACGGGTCAGGGCTTGTGGCGATCTATACGAATAACGACAACAAGGTGCAGCCAGGTAAGCCGCAGGTTCAAAGCATCGCCTACAGCAGAGACAAGGGACGGACTTGGACGAAATATGAAGGGAACCCGGTCTTGTTTCCTGAGACGACGCTTGATTTCCGCGATCCGAAGGTATTCTGGCATGAGGATACATCCAATTGGATTATGACTCTGGCTGTTCAAGACCGTGTGGAATTCTACACCTCTCCAAATTTGAAGGAATGGACATTTGCTAGTGCATTTGGCGCTGACGTCATCGGAACACATCGTGGCGTTTATGAATGTCCGGATCTATTCTCGATTCATGTCGATGGTGATCCCAATCAGAAGAAGTGGGTGCTCATTCTAAGTGTGGGCGATTGTAATGGAGTGAACCCGAATGAGCCTGAACCACCGGCAGGGGGCTCCGGTATGATGTACTTCGTCGGTAGCTTCGATGGTAAGACATTTACACCGGACGAGCCTATTCTTTCGATTCATGATGTGAAATGGATTGATTTCGGGTCTGATTTCTATGCAGCCGTCACCTGGAGCGATATACCGGAAGGAGACGGACGTAAACTCTGGATCGGTTGGATGAACAACTGGCGGTATGCCGGGACGCTTCCGACTGACAAGTGGCGGGGAAATGCATCCATTACACGAGAGTTGAAGTTGAGAACATATCGGGAAGGCCTTCGTCTGGTGCAAGAACCGGTAGAAGAATTGAGAAGGATAGGTTCACCGCTTATGGCTCTGGAGGATGTGACCTTGGTTCCGGATACGAATCCGCTGGCTGACATCACTATTGATAAAGCGGAATTGATCGCGGAATTCGAAATTGGAACCGCAACGGAGTTCGGAATGAAGGTTAGAAAGTCTGCAGATGAAGAAACGGTGGTCGGGTACGATACCCTAAACATGGAGTTGTTTGTCGATCGCACGAATTCAGGCACTACGAATTTCCATCCGGACTTCGCAGCTAAGCACCAGGCACCGCTGCTGCCTGTTGACAACCGTGTACGCATGTCGATCTTCATGGATTGGTCATCGATTGAAGTGTTCGGTGGTGATGGTACAGCGGTCATCTCGGACATGATTTTCCCCGCTTCCGAAAGCAACGGACTTGAGCTCTACGCGGTTGGCGGAAACGTAAAGCTGGTGTCGCTCCAAATCAATGAGCTGGGAAGCATATGGAGAGATGAGGTCAAGGAGGTAGCTCATGCGTATCGGGGCAATTGAAGCAGGTGGAACAAAGTTTGTATGTGGTGTCGGGAATGAATTAGGGGAGATTGAGGATAGGGTTCATTTTCCGACCCGTAAACCCGAAGAGACGATGGAGAATGTCATCGCCTACTTCCGGGATAAGAGAGTCGATACCATAGGGATCGGATCGTTTGGTCCGATCGACCTCGAACACTCCAGTCCGACTTACGGTTATGTGACGACAACGCCAAAACCTGGCTGGTCCGGATATAATTTCGTGGGAACGCTAAAATCTGTCTTCGATGTTCCGGTCGGTTGGGATACGGACGTCAATGCTGCCGCGTTGGGCGAAGCCACATGGGGTGCAGCACAAGGATTGAATAGTTGTGTCTACTATACGATCGGGACTGGCGTAGGAGTTGGCGTTTATACCGAAGGTAACCTGGCACATGGACTTGTTCATCCAGAGGGTGGACATATCCTCACAAGGCGGCATCCGAACGATGATTTTGGTGGTAATTGTCCCTATCATGGCGATTGTCTGGAAGGAATGGCCGCAGGCCCGGCGCTGGAAGCAAGGTGGAAGGCTAAGGGCGATACACTGCCGGAAGACCACCCGGCATGGGAGATGGAGGCGTTCTACATCGCGCAGGCCATATCGAATGTCATCCTGACATTATCCCCTAAGAAAGTCATTCTCGGCGGGGGCGTGATGAAGCAAGTCCAGTTATTCCCGATGATCCGGGAGCAAGTAGGCAGCATTCTCAATGGATACGTGAGTGCCAAGCCTATTGTATCGGATATCGAACATTATATTGTTGCACCTATGCTCGGCGATAATGCCGGCTTGTGTGGGGCATTAGCACTTGGGATAAGAGCGTTAGGATCACACACAACGGTACAAAAATAAGCGGGAGTTTAGAGTATTTAAAGGCTCAATCCCAAAGTCAGTACATTCGATCAAACCACAACGTGTGCACAGATAGTAGTGCGCACGTTTGTTTCGATTAAAAATTCTTTGGTATGAACAATACATAACTTCGGTCAATGGCAATGCATCTTTTTTATGAAAGGAAGCATTTATAACATGACAGACCTAGAGCTTATTGAAAGCGGATTAAAGTTGTTTTTTGTTAAAAATCATGAAATAGTTCGCATTATTAACAACTCCAGAGCGAATGAAAAAAGATATATAAGTTTAGCTAAGGTTGATGATCAGCTCAGCATTGTTATTAAAATGTATTCCTCATCCTACGTCGATTCTTTGAGGATAAATTCCTGGAAACGGTTGGCGGACTGCTTTCGGGAAGAAGGAATTGTCACCCCCAAATTCTTGCCAAGCTTGAGGGGAGAATTAGCAGAAGGGCTTATGCTTGAAGGCTGTATCTTCTATATATGGGTTGAAGAATACATTGCCAGCAAATATCAATTTGGAAAGGAGATAAAGCTGGAAGAGCAGCCTTTGTCTGCATTTTATCGAATCGGACAAATGAAAGGCAAAATGCATCGTGTAGCTTTAGAAAACCAAATCCAATGTGATTGGGTAAGTCCCTGGCGGCTTTACGAGCCGTTCACAGCAGAGGATGAGTATGACGAGAATTACTCTAATGCATCGTGGCTATATCATTCATTCAAGGATACGAAAGAATCGGGTCAGGCAATAGAAGAAATATGGAGCATTTACAACGATAAAAGGACGGAATTAAGGGATATTTATAATTATTTACCTACGGGGCAAGTCCAGGGAGACTTTTCGCCGGCAAATTTTATTGTTAATGCGCAGGACAGCATTGTAGGAATCTATGATTATAACCTCTCAGGAAGTGACGCCTTTATCTCGGACTGTATTCAAGAAGGAATATTCCTCGCCTATGAATGTTATGACACGGAATGGTTCGATGAAGAGCATGTACAGGTAATGGATATGCGTTTCAAAGAATACATGAAGGGCTATACGACAGAATATCCAATAAACGATATAGAATTCAAAGCTACTGGTCTCTTATATAATATCTCCAGGCCTGCAAGGTTTGACAAGGTTGCCCTTACTATAAAAAAATACAATGAAAAGAAGATCGATGAGGTCAATGAACGGCTGCTCTGGATGCGGACGGAAATGAAGAAACCAAATATAATTAAATGATGGGAGCATTTATCAATGAAAATGGATGATGATAAATTACTTCAGTATTATTTGGAACTCAATGGTCCGGATGCCGGAGAATGGAACTCCTCTCCAACATGCATTCACACCCTATTGGCGACAAGGGATTATGTAAAGAAGAAATTTGATGTTTTTGATGAAATCCAGGTATGTAATATTGGGATTGGGACTGGAGATTGGGACGACTACCTTGGATATTGGCTTAAGGGAAGAGGCAGTTTAACCAGCATTGATATTGACGAAAGTATTTGTGGGATATTCGAGTATAGACAGCAGAGGGAACAGCATCCGAATCCATCGAAGGTTTTATGCAAAAGCATTTTCGATTCCGATTTGCCTCAAGAGGCCTTTGATATTGTAACCCTAATTGGGTCCGCAATTAATGAAACCGGGGACTTCAAGAAATGCTTAGATTCATGCTTTCATTTAATTAAGCCTGGAGGACATTTGATGTTTATGGCAGGTTTAAAATATACGCCCTCTGAAATGTTGGAAGAATATATAAGTCATACTAAATATCAAATTATGCAAAACGATTTATACGAAGCCTTTCCTGAATATCCGTTTTTCATCAGCAAAATCAGAAAATGATATATGGAGAAAGACCGTTTTCTGCTTCATTATTAATTATATTCTATCTGGTTTTTGTAAGTGACGGCAGCGAAGCACCAACGATGCCGACCCCATGGGATGGTTGTAGACACCTTATACAACGGTGTTCAAATGAAGAATGCTCAAGCGCCTATTCGGCGCTTTTTCCTTTTTTCGGTGTTAGAATCATAAAAGGCGATTTTTAAAGAGACATTTCTCATTTAAGATTGCTTGTATATATTCCGGTAAACTTGCGGGGAGGTTTCGATAGCTTCTCTAAAGACCTTAATAAAATAACTGGTGCTTGAAAATCCAACATTCTCCGCTATTTCATAGATAGGTAAGTCAGTGGCAACCAAAAGGTTCTTTGCGGCTGATATCCTGCTCATTTTAATATACTCGTTCGGTTTCATCCCCATAATTTTCTGAAAAAGCCGTATGAAATAATACAGACTGTATCCAGACAGTTCCGCCATATGTTCCGAAGTCCAATGGAAACCAGGTTTGTCATGAATTTTATCTGCTATTCCGTGAATAACTTCTTTTTGATCAAGGGTATTGTTCTGTTTTAGCGACTCCGAATTTTTTAACAGAAATAACAACAGCTCGTAGACCAGTGCCGACAAGTGTGGTTCATTACCTGTTCTAAACGTGTCCATTAATTCAAACATTGATGAGAATATCCGTTGTACTTGTTGAATGCCTGCGAATCTAAAGAATGTTGAGCTATCGAGTTTCCACATGGATAGTAGCGGATCCACAGCATTGAAATGCACAAAACAAATTTCCCAAGGATCGTCTTCATCCGTTCCGTATTGTTGCTCCGCTCGCGGAGGATACAAAAACCCACATCCTCCAGTTAATTCAAGTCGCTCTCCTTCATGAATAACAAATCCCTTCCCCCTAAGCACGAGATGAAGGTTATATTGAGCCAAAAAACCACTTTCCCGGTTCTCGCGATGGGTGGGGAATTCGTAATAATGCCCAATGACTACCGGATACATCAAATGATGTTTGAACGTAGGTGGGGGAATAAAAACATTTCTTTTCATAAGCGGCCTCTTTCGCAATTTTTTTATATATTATAAAGCAAAGATGTATTATTTACAATTATTTAAAGAGTGAATAGAATGAGTGTATGAAGTGTATTTAGCAAATAATTTTTATTTAATAAAAACAGGAGGATTGTATGACGCATATAAACAACAATGGAATGCCTCGTCTGGATAAGTTTGGCAACGCTTACAGACTGATCGTTAACGAAAGACCCTTTATATCCCTGGCTGGAGAAGTTCACAATTCAAGCTCGTCCAGTCTCGAATATATGAACAAAAATGTCTGGGAGCGCCTAGTTTATTTTAATTGTAACACTGCTGTGATACCGGTTAGTTGGGAGCTCATCGAGCCGGTAGAAGGAACATTTGATTTCACACTGGTTCAAGGTTTAATTGAAGGCGCCAGGAAACATAATCTGAAGCTTGTTTTCATTTGGTTCGGAATGTGGAAGAACTCTCATTCGACGTATGTGCCAGCTTGGGTCAAGCGCGACACACTCCGCTTTCCAAGGGTTCAGTCGGCGAATGGGAAAAAATTGCCGATTGTATCTTGTCATTCTGAAGAGGCACTCCAAGCCGATAGTAAAGCTTTTGCCGAATTAATGCGGTTCATTCGTCAAATTGACAGTACGGAACAAACGGTAATCATGATCCAAGTAGAAAATGAAGTTGGATTTCTCGGTACAGCACGTGATTGTTCGCCTCAGGCAGACAAATTGTTTGAAGAAAACGTGCCTGCTGAGCTGATTCAGTATCTTAAGGATCACGCCGAGCATTTAAATGCTTTCCTTAAAAAGCATTGGGACAGCGAGGGAACTGATCTGCTTGGGTGGACACAGCTTTTTGGATCTGCTGCTGAGGAAATCTTCACAGCTTGGCATATGTCCCGTTTTATTGATCAGGTTGCTGCGGCAGGAAAGGCAGAATATCATCTTCCAATGTTCGTCAATGTATGGCTGAAGCAATACGAAGAGCAGGACCCGGGGCAATATCCTTCTGGGGGGCCAAACCAGAATGTAATCGATATTTGGAAAGCCGGTGGCCCGCATATCGATATCATCGCTCCGGACATTTATCTTAACGAGTTTGCACAAGTCTGTGAAATCTATGACCGCCCTGACAATCCATTATTTATACCTGAGACACGCCGGGATAGTGTAACAGCAGCGAACGTTTTTTATGCTATTGGGGAGCATCAGGCGTTGGGATATACACCTTTTGGTATTGAAACGATGGATAACGGAGTTGATCCATGGAGCGCGGGATTTTTACCCCCGAATCATTTTATGGTCATGGAGAGCACTGGAGTGGGGCCGTTATTGTCTAAGAGTTATGAATTACTGCATCATATGACGCCGGTGATTACACAGTATTACGGAACCCGGCAAATGCGGGGTATCCTGCAGGATAAAGCCTATCCGTCAGCGATTCGCCTTGGTGGATACCGTTTTCAACTGCGGTTTAAGAACCGTTTGAACAGTGAATCTGCACCTGCTGGCGGTTTAATTATCGCGGTTTCTGATCATGATTACATCATTGCGGGGCATGGATTTTCCGTGGAATTTACATCCATGGAGCCGGGAAAGAGTGCAGAATTTATCTCTATCGATGAGGGCTGGTATGAAGACGGAAACTGGGTACCTGGAAGAAGACTTAATGGTGATGAATATCGCGTATCTTTAGGCAGCGAGCCACAAGTGTTAAAAGTATCTTTGTATTCTCATTGAGAAATTTACGCCGCGCCCTCCCGGGCGCGTTTTATAAGATCGTTTAAGGAGAGGTTAAAATGGACAAAAAAGCGTTAGCCAGTAACATTGTTGAAAAAGTTGGTGGCGAAAATAATGTAATTGACCTTACCCACTGTGCAACTCGTCTTCGTTTTCGCTTGAAAGATGAAAAAAACACGAATAAAGAAGAAATTAAAAAGTTGCAAGGAATTATGAGCGTTGTCGAAAGCGGAGGTGAGTTCCAGGTCGTGGTTGGCAGCCATGTCGAAGAGGTCTATAAGGAGATTATGGAAAATACGTCAATCGGACGGAGCGGTCAAGAATCTACTGAGAAAACGATAACGAAAACGAGATCCTTGGATGGTTTATTTAATTTGATTTCAGGAACCTTTACTCCGCTGCTGCCGGTGATCGTTGGATCCGGTATGCTAAAAGCGCTTATTATCATTTTGACCACGCTAGGATGGTTAACGGAACAAGATGGCGCTTATGCAATTTTAAGCGCTGCAGGAAACGCTGTCTTTTACTTCTTGCCTATACTTGTAGCTGTAACCCTTGCAATTAAACTGAAAGCCAATCCTTATGTGGCTGCGGCCATCGGTGCAGCTTTAATGGAACCGAATTTTACGGCACTAAGCCAAGCTGGTGACCGGAGCGACTTCTTCGGAATTCCTATCATTCTAGTGACATATTCTTCACAGGTTTTTCCGGTCTTTATCTCGATTTTTGTTTTCGCTTATCTTGAACGTTGGCTGAAGAAGGTTATTCACAAAAATCTCAGTTTGTTTTTAGTCCCAATGTTGTCTATTGGTATCTTAGTACCAGTCACTGCACTTGTTTTTGGGCCGTTTGGTGTATACGTAGGTGATGGTATTGCTTCTGTTATCACCTTCTTGATGAATACAAGTGGACTGCTAAGTGGTGCAGTCATTGGTGCAGGCTTTACATTTATGGTTGTCTTGGGTTTACATTGGGGGCTATTCCCAATTGTTATTGCAAACATTGCTGCAAACGGTTACGATAACATGTTGGCGATGTCAGCTGCAGCGAATATGGCACAAATCGGTCTTGCCATTGGAGTGTATTTGAAAACGAAAAACCGCGATCTGAAACAAACTGCAGGACCCGCTGCACTTTCGGGCATTTTAGCTGGTGTAACGGAACCAATTGTGTACGGGATAATGCTCCGGTACAAGCGAACCGTACCATATATCATTATCGCTGGCGCTGTAGGGGGTGCCATCAATGGATTCTTTGGCGCTCGTATGCATGGTTTCGTGCTGACCAACATTTTCGCTTTATCTGCATTTTCTCCAATCATTCCAATCGTCATCTCGTTTCTTATTACAATTATATTGGCAGCAGCGCTAGTATTGGTTTTCGGATATGAGAAAAGCGAAAAGCTTCAGGATAACCAAGAAGTCCTTTCTGAAGTGAAAACAGAAGAACCGATGCTTAGCCCACTCAATGGGAACATCTTATCTTTATCTAAAGTACCTGATGAGGCTTTTGCATCGGAAGCAATGGGTAAGGGAATTGCTATTCAACCAACTGAGGGGAAACTGTACTCACCGGTAACAGGAGTTGTCAGCCGATTGTTTCCTACACTGCACGCCGTTTTGATTACAACAGAGTCCGGAGCCGAGTTGCTAATTCATGTAGGTTTGAATACGGTCAAGTTGAAGGGGCTGCATTTTAAAGCCGCTGTGCAAGAACAGGCGAAAGTGGCTTCAGGTGACTTATTGTTAGAATTTGATATTAACGCCATTGAAGAGGCTGGGTATTCGGTTATCACCCCGATTGTAGTTACGAATTCTGGTGACTTTAGCGAAATAAAAGTCTTAAAGGAAGAGGGCCATATTGACAAAGGAACACCAGTGCTTTTCGTTCGCCGCTAGAACATTCATAACAGGGAGGTTTGATATAGTCTTCAATATGCTCGAGCTTTCCGTGTGCTAGAAAAGGGGCTAAAAGGACTACTTCAAGACTTAAAATCCTGCGGTACGTGAGTACCGTACGGGTTTGACCCCCGTCCTCGGCAGTACAATGGAAACCTTGAGAAATCAAGGTTTTTTCTTGCGTCATTATTCATTTTTGGTAACTTTAAAAGCTGTGTTACAATGAAAATTATGGAAATTAAAAAAGATATAAGTTAGTATTTTGCGAATGCAAATCTACTTCAGGAGGAGTAAATAATGGCCACGTGGGTTACTCATTTTAGAATTGCTGAAGAATTAATAAAGAGAGGGCTACCGGTATCCAAGTCTGACTTTGTGGTTGGTAATATTGGCCCTGATTGCGGGATCGTTGATGAAGAAGGACAGCTTACTCCATTCAAACGTATACCCAAAAGTATTACGCACTTTAAGGACGGCCAGGGAATTCAGCCTGAGCATTTCTTTGAGCAATATGAATTGAAAAATCTCGATATTGCTTCGAATAAAGGTTCTTATTCTCTGGGGTATTATTGTCACCTTATTACCGATGTGGAATGGGTCAAACTAACCAGGACAAAGCAGGAGGAGCAAGTGCATCAAGCGGTCATAGGCACTCCCGAGTACAATCACCTTGTTAAGCGAGACTGGTACTGGCTGGATTTTAAATATTTGAAGCTAAACAGCGGGCATGTTTTTTGGACTGATTTTCAATATATCCAGCATTATCCGGAGTACTTGCCGTTTTTCCCGGAAGGCCAAACCTTTAAGCAAATCCAGAATATCATTCAGTTCTACTGCAATACTGAAGTCCCCATTGATTATGAACCTACATATATTAAGGAAGCCGAAGTAGATGATTTTGTTCTGGAGACAGTAAACAAGATCCAAGCTCATACCATGAAATTAAGATAATAAATATGCTTTGTACCTCTAAAGCGCATCTTTAAATCCCTGTAGATAGATAAAACGTTCAAGAAAAGCCTGAAGCGATAAAAACTGCCGTTCTTGGCCCAATTTTTCATCGGCATGGTTACACCCGGCTTTCAGGTAGCGGTTCAGACATTGATTCTGAAGAATACGGACCAGGCTTATGTCGGCCGGGTGAACGGCCTCCTGTCCCCCCTCTTTATGGGCTCAATGCTCATCACGATGAGTATGTCGGGATGGCTGAATCCCATTGACATTTAATATTTGACAAAAGCTTCTAGTGAAAATATATTATATAGTAAGTAATCGTTTACTTTACTAATCACAATGGGAATACCAATGAAGTGAATGATGCTTAATGCGAAATGAAACAGGTGTAACTTAGATGGCTGAAAAAAAGAATGTTAGTATTAAAGACGTGGCTTTAAGGGCGAATGTATCTACAGCGACTGTTTCCCATGTTATTAACGGAACGCGGTTTGTATCCAATGAGACGAAACAGAAGGTTGATCTTGCAATGAATGAACTAAACTTTCGAATTAACTCTGTTGCCCGCTCACTGCGCAGCCGCAAGTCGTATATTATTGCGTTTCTTGCACCGATCCTTGCTTCAGAAACATCTAACTTTTACTTTATGTCGGTAGCAGCCGGGGTTCAAAGTGTATTGAAACAAAGAGGCTATCATCTGATTTTGAGTGACTCCAGTGATAATTTTGAAATGGAAAGTAAAGAAATTGGGATGTTTGATTCACAAATGATTGATGGACTGATCGTGGCCCCGGCTAGCATGGATTGTGATTACGAGCGCTTGTTCGGAGATTATCCGGTGGTATATATTGATAGAGTACCTAAACATTGTGAACGAGATTCTGTACTCATTGACAACAAAACAGCGACTAAGGAAGCAATACAAAAAATTATAGACAAAGGCCATCGAAGAATTGCTTTTTTATCCGGCCCTTTATCGGTTACAACAACGATTGAACGATATGAAGGGTTTACTGAAACTTTGATGAGCGCAGGTCTTGAAATGGATGATTCGTTAATTCGTTTTGAAGATGTCAGCTTTGAGAACGGGTATAAGAGTATAGAGGATTTGCTGAAATTGAATCCAACAGCTATTTTTGTGACGGATAATGTCATGGCAATGGGCGCGATGACATATCTTCAAGAACATTCGATTCGAATACCGGACCAGTTAGCTGTTGTAGGCTTTGATGATTTTCAGTGGACGCTGGTCACTCATCCGCCGTTGACCGTTATCCAACAGCCGTCATTTCAACTTGGCGTAAAAACTGCTGAAGTAATTTTGCAGCGAATTGAGGATGGAACTTTAGGAAAAGCAGAATATCGCTTAGATGCCAATTTGATAGTCAGACAATCGCTCTGACTTTTTTTTCTTTATTAAGTAAACGATTGCGCAAACGTTTCAATGATTTTAGCAGTACAAACGCTGCAAATCATTGAAATAGCTTTTAACCTTCTTGTAAGCGTTTTTATAAAGGCTGCAGATCAATCTGAGAGGCGGTGAGGCTTATTGATAATTACTTATTGATAATTATTTGAAATAGGTTTCATTGCTAAAGGGAGATACTAAAAGATTATTTGCCAAGGATGAAGGAGAATTATGTGAAAAGTGGGAGGGTGTTTTGTGAAAAGAAAAGTAAAATTGGTTCGAGTATTGACAAGCATGCTCATTGTTTTGTTAATGATACCTTATGGAATCTATACGCCTAGAGTTGAAGCCGCAACTACTAAAATTGCAGAATGGAACTTTAATGAGGGAAGCGGAAAGACGACAAAAGATAATATTAGCAATTCGAGTGATTCAATTAATTATGTTTTCAATAATGCAATTTACAAGCCCTCGAGTGATCCAATATGGCGTAGTGACGGGATTTCAGGCAAGTCCTTGCTATTTGACGGGTACTCGAATTGGGTGACACACTCACCGATCACCACTCCTTCTCAGAGTATGACGATTGAAGCCTGGGTTGCTCCCAGAGCCTATGAATGGGGTGACAATGGCACTCTCTCAGCAATCGTCAATCAGCACGATAAACCTGGTAAACAAGGT
This sequence comes from Paenibacillus sp. IHB B 3415, assembly GCF_000802655.2. Classification (NCBI taxonomy): domain Bacteria; kingdom Bacillati; phylum Bacillota; class Bacilli; order Caryophanales; family Paenibacillaceae; genus Paenibacillus; species Paenibacillus sp. IHB B 3415. The sequence continues at coordinate 91,165 of NZ_JUEI01000006.1, forward strand.
TTTGTCCTTGGAATGTTCCGGCATGGAACCTGGTCGTTTCAAATCGGCTCGGGTGGGCAATGGTATGAGGTTTGGTCCTATGAGCCGATACCGAGAAATGAATGGTCTCATCTGATTGCCACTGTAGACGGAGCATCCGGCACAATGAAGCTTTTCCTCAACGGTCGTCAAGTGGGAAAGAGCAGTATTCCTGCAAATTCCACAATCACATCGTCAGGGAATCAGCTATTAATCGGAAAAAACAATCAGAGCACCCAACTTGGAGTATTTCCGTTGAACATGTTTAATGGACTCATTGATGATGTGAAAATATACAACGGAGCATATACCAATGCTGAAGCAGATAACTCCTATCAGAGCTACATGTCACAGCTTGGAGGAAACCTGCCGACACCAAACCTCAGTTTTGACCGGGGCGTCTATAACGGTGACCGCTATCGCCCCACGTATCATGCTATTGCTCCGGGGCACTGGATGAATGAACCCCATGCACCGTTGTATTATAATGGGCAATACCATTTGTTCTATCAGAATAATCAGCATGGACCTTATTGGCACAATATGCAGTGGGGCCACTGGGTCAGCGATGACATGGTGCATTGGAGAGACTTGCAGCCTGCCCTGTCGCCGGAATTGTTCCAGGTAGATCCCGATGGCGATTGGACTGGAAGCGCAGTCATTGACGATTCAGGGAATCCTACCCTTTTCTTCACTGCCGGCAACGATTCAAGAGCCTACCTTAACAGTAATCAAAACGTAGGGGTTGCCCGCAGTACGGTTCAGACGGATGGGGATAACGATTTGAAGAAATGGGTAAAAGAGCCCAAACTGGCAGTTGCCCAGCAACACGGGAAATTGGGTGAATTCAGAGACCCGTATGTGTTCAAAGAGGGTTCAACCTGGTATATGCTGGTAGGAACGGGTTATGAGGGCCAGGGTGGATCTGCAGCTGTCTACTCCACAACAGATCCTAATCTGATGAATTGGACCTATCGCGGCCCAATCTATCAAACCAATCCGTCAACTTATCCGGAATTAGGCGGTGTATGGGAATTGCCGGTTATGATGTCGCTGGGAAGCGGCAAGCATTTGTTGGCAATCAGTCCGGTCGGAAGCGGAGCGAATGTGGAGGTGTACTATTGGATTGGTACTTGGAATGCTTCTACTGCGAAGTTCACACCTGATGATCCCAAGCCTCAATTAATGGATTTTGGAGATTTTCATTTTACAGGTCCAAGCGGGTTTAACGATCCGCAAACAGGGCGTAATATTATGTTCACCATTGCTCAAGGGGAAAGAAATTCCCAAGAGGAGTCCGACGCAGGATGGGCGCATAACGCAGGGCTTCCTGTAGAACTTTCGCTGCGCCCGGACGGTAAGCTGGGGATCAACCCCATTTCCGAGCTGCAGTCCTTAAGGGGCCAGCAACTTGTAAATATTACAACAGATACGAGTTTTGCTTCAGCCAATGCTGCCCTTTCTTCCATTCAAAGCGATACGGTGGAGATTGAAATGGAATTGAGCCGCGGTTCTGCTGACAGTGTAGGAATCAAAGTTCGAAAATCTCCTAACAACGAAGAAGAGACATTAATTTATTACAAAAACAGTACTAAGGAATATGGTGTTGACCGAACAAAGACCATTGCCGGTCAAAATAAGGGTATCCAAAAAGGCACTATAGATATCGGCAGTGAGAATGTCAAACTACACGTATATTTGGATAAATCCATGGTTGAATCTTACTTGAATGGACTTAAATCTATTACTACGCGCACTTATTCTACCAGAGCGGATGCAAAAGGTCTTCAATTGTGGGGAGATGCAAACACCAGCTCAATCGTTGTTAAGTCACTTAAGGTTTGGGCAATGAATTCTGCATATAACCCAGTGGCAGTCAGTGGTGTGAGCTTGAGTCCTGCAAATCTGGAGGTGGCCGTAGGCGGCAAAAAAACGCTTAATGCTACAGTTGCACCGGCAAACGCTACGAACAAAGATGTAATATGGACTTCCAGCAACACCTCAGTCGCGTCGGTAGTTAACGGAGTGGTTACTGGTAAATCCGTCGGGACTGCAACAATTATGGCCCAAACAAGAGACGGCGCAAAAACAGCTTCACGCTTAGTTACTGTTATTGCGGCGCCAGCTGGGAAAATTTCAAACAGCGGCTTTGAAAACGGTAACTTAGAGAGTTGGATCATAGAAAGCGGTACAGCCTTTACTAATGCGGGAGTTACAAATGCAGCGGCATTCGGAAACAACCAACCGTATAATCATGAGGGTAATTACCACCTATCCGGACAATTAAGCGGTGGGAATGCTGCCACAGGAGTATTAAAGTCTAAGGAGTTTACACTCGGAGGCAACGGCCAGGTTAGCTTCCTGATCGGCGGAGGGTCTGATATTGATAAATTATATGTGTCCTTTGTACGTGCTTCGGACGGGAAAGAGCTCTTCAGGTCAAGCGGACCGGGAAGCTATTGGAACTGGCCGAGCACCAAGGGAGTTACGGAAGGGTACACCAAGAGATACTGGGATGCTACTCAATATATAGGTACATCTATGTATATCAAAATAGTCGATGAACGAACGGATGAGTGGGGCCATATTAATATTGATGATTTTAATGTCCCGGTTCAAGGTGGAGCTATTGATGCAGAAGCACCGACGGCACCTAAGAACCTTGCAGCGAGCGGGACCACATCGAATTCCATATCCCTTAGCTGGACGGCATCAACAGATAACGTAGGAGTAACCGGCTACGTAATTTATCGGAATGGAGTTCAGGCAGGGACGAGTACGACAGCCGCTTTTACAGATAGCGGGCTGGTAGCAGCTACGGCCTATCTCTATACGGTCAAAGCAAAGGATGAGGCGGGAAATCTCTCCGCAGCAAGCAACAGCGTGACAGCAACCACCCAGGCTGCGGGGGTAACTGGCAGTTTGACAAACCATGATTTTGAGAGCGGTAACCTTAACGGCTGGACAATTGTAAGTGGTAATGCGTTCAGTGATGCGGATGTTGCGGAGGATACGAGCTGGGGATGGGGAGGACCTTTTAATCAAAGTGGCAAGTACCATCTTTGGGGGTTCAAGGATGGGGGAGATTCTCAGGTAGGAGTACTGAAGTCTGCTACATTTACCCTCGGTGGCAGCGGTTCTATCGATTTTCTGATCGGCGGAGGGAATGATATCAATAATTTATATGTCGCTTTGGTTCAGGCATCGGACGGCACTGAACTGATAAAAGCGACAGGCAACAGCAATGAGGCTTACAGTCGTATTACTTGGAATGCCGCTGCTTATATTGGAAAGGAATGCTATATCAAGATTGTCGACAGTGCTACTGGAGGTTTCGGCCATATCAATGTGGACGATGTAAACGTTCCGGTCAACAGTGGCGCGGCTGACACCGAAGCTCCGGCAGCTCCGAAGAATCTGGCAGCAACCGGCACAACTAAGGATTCTGTATCCCTGGGTTGGACGATTTCAACAGATAATATAGGAGTAACTGGATACTTGGTTTACCGGAATGGCGTACAGGTAGCTACTAGTACAACGGCAACCTATACAGATAGCGGACTGACAACCAATACACCCTATGTCTATACTGTCAAAGCAAAGGATGCTGCGGGAAATATCTCGGCAGCAAGCAACAGTGTCACAGCAACCACCCAAGCCGCACAGGCGACTGGCAGTTTGACTAACCACGACTTTGAGGGCGGAAATCTGAGCGGATGGATTATTGTAAGTGGTAATGCGTTCAGTGATGCGGATGTTGCAGCGGATACGAACTGGGGATGGGGAGGGCCCTTTAATCAAAGCGGTGCGTATCATCTCTGGGGGTTTAAGGATGGCGGTGATTCTCAGGTAGGAGTGCTGAAATCTGCGTCATTTACCCTTGGCGGTAATGGAACGATTGATTTTCTGATCGGCGGAGGGAACGATATCAATAATTTATACATTGCTTTGGTCCGGGCATCGGATGGCACTGAGCTGCTAAAAGCGACAGGCAATAGCGATGAGGCCTATAGCCGCATTACTTGGGAGGCTGCTTCTTTTGTAGGGACTGATTGCTATATTAAGATTGTCGACAATGCTACTGGAGGTTTCGGCCATATTAATGTGGATGATGTGAACGTGCCGGTACTTGTGAATTAGAATTCAAAAAAGGTTAACAGGAGGATATAATGATGCGGATAATAAATAAAACGAGAAAAATCACGATGTTTTGTTTGGTGTTTTGTCTGTTCCTGATTCCTAATATGGTCAGTGCTGCAACTGAAAATCTTTCTGTCAGCAATGTTTTTCCAATGGAAACACGGTATAGTCAGACCTTCACACCTAACCGGCCAGATTTTAAAGCCATACTCAATGTGAATTCATTGTCTGGACTTTCAAGTGGCAGTAATCTAACGGCAACACTTCAAAGGTATAATTCATCTACCAACCTATTCGATGACCTGGGTCCTGTTTATATCTCTTCTAATGGGAGTTACACTTTCTACTCCACACATAATGGGATACTTCACCGCCTTAAAATAACAACGACAAGCAGCACATGGGTTAATTTCTATGCAACGATAAGCTACTAATTGTTTAGTGGACAGGGAGGTGTTCCCTGTCCGTTTTTTATCTCATAAGCTGATTGCTAAGCAATCGGAAGAAGAACTTTAAAGGGAAGAAAATTTATTGACAACGCTCTCAAAAACAAATAAAATCAATATATAAAAACGATTACGCAAACGATTACCTAGCTGTTAAATCAAGGTTTTGGCAACTTTAATTTAGGAGCAGGGGAGCTTACCAAATTAGACAGAAAGCTCTCTATTACGTAATCGTTTACATTGGGGATGGAGGAAAATACATGCTTGGGAAAATGAAAAAGAATTATGAATTGTATTTACTGATTTTAATCCCAATAGCCTACTTTACAATTTTTAAGTATTGGCCTATGTATGGGGTTCAAATCGCTTTTAAAGACTTTGTAGCTTCCAGAGGGGTTTGGGGCAGTGAATGGGTGGGGTTAGAGCATTTTCAACGCTTTTTTGAATCGTACAATTTTAAACAAATTGTAGGAAATACGCTTTTACTGAGCGTGCTCAATTTGGCTATAGCTTTTCCCTTTCCCATTATTGTAGCGATTATGCTGAATCAATTGAGACAGCAGAAGATGAAAAAATTCATCCAAACTACGATCTATGCGCCGTATTTCATTTCAACTGTCGTGTTGGTCGGAATGCTGTTCATCTTTCTGTCTCCCACCAGCGGCTTGGTTAATCATATTGTAACCGCCTTCGGCGGCGATCCGATTATGTTCATGGGAGAGGAAAAATGGTTCAGGCCTCTGTACATATTCACATCCGTATGGCAGGAAACCGGATTTGCTTCAGTTATATATCTGGCTGCCCTAGCAGGGATCGACCCCCATTTGCATGAAGCGGCGGTTATGGATGGTGCATCCAAGTGGCATCGAATCCGCCATATTGATTTACCGGGAATTGCCCCTACCATTATTGTTTTGTTCATAATGGCAGTTGGAAATTTGATGAACGTAGGGTTTGAAAAGGCGTTTCTTATGCAGACTGATCTGAATGTCGCTACATCCGAGATTATTCCGACTTACGTATACAAAGTTGGGATTCAGCGAGCGGAATACAGCTTTTCGGCAGCAATCGGACTGTTCAACTCAGTGATAAACCTGATACTACTGGTCATTGTGAATAAAACAACCAAGAAAATAAGCGGCAAGGGTTTATTTTAAGGGTGAAGAATGCCTGTTAGAGGAGGAAAGAAACCATGTTAAAAAGAAAAACGAAATCGGATCTGGTATTTGATATAATCAATTATTTGTTTCTAGGCTGCTTCACCTTAATGATTTTATATCCCTTATATTTTATAGTGATTGCTTCTATCAGTGACCCAAACAAGATTTATTCCGGTGAGGTATGGCTATTCCCCCAAAATATAACCTTCGACGGATATAAAAGAATTTTCAGCGACAGTTCAATATGGAACGGTTACAAAAACTCTATTCTCTACGCGGTACTGAATGGATTTGTCAGTACAGTGCTCGTCATTATGGCGGCTTATCCGCTTTCTAGGAAGGATTTTTATGGAAGAAATGCAGTCATGACCTTTTTTATCATCACAATGTTCTTTAATGGCGGCATTATCCCTACTTATCTGGTTGTAAAAGATCTGCATTTGATGAACTCGATGTGGGCGGTCATTCTTCCGGGTGCAATGGATGCTTTCCTGATTATCATTGCAAAAACCTTTTTCGAGGAATTGCCTGAAGAGCTGAGAGAGGCAGCGGCCATTGATGGGGCGAAGAATCTCAGATATTTATGGAGTATTGTTCTTCCTTTGTCTAAACCAATTATTGCAGTTCTTGTTCTCTTCGCAGTTGTGCGCCAATGGAACGGATTCTTCGATGCTCTTATTTATTTGAGTGACGGTGATAAGTTTCCGCTGCAGCTGGTCCTTCGCAACATCCTGATCCAAAGCCAACCATCAGGTAATATGCTTATGGATATTGATAACATGCTGGCCAAACAGCGTGTGACAGAATTAATTAAGTTCGGAGTTATTATCGTATCCGCTGTTCCGCTATTAGCCTTGTACCCGTTCTTGCAAAGATATTTTGTCAAAGGAGTAATGGTGGGTTCAGTTAAGGGGTGAGGGCTTGCCAGTCAAATAGCCGTTAAGGAGGTGTTGCGAAACTGAATCAGAATGGGACTGGTTAATCCCAGATCAAGAAAGTACAAAATGAGCAGATTTAAAAGGGAGGTTAAGAAGAATGAACAAAAAAGCTGCGAGTCTATTGGCAGTAGTGATGGCCGTTTCCGTGTTTGCTACGGCCTGTAACAGCAACAACAACGGTAATAGCAACAATGGTAAGGCGACGGGTACGAATACAGAGAATAGCGGGAATAAAACGGACGACAATGCATCCATCCAGTTTCCACTAAAAGAAAAAACCACCTTAAAGGTGGTTGCCCGGAGAGCTCCGCTGGCGCCAAGCGATTATAACGAAATGACCATGGCTAAAAAGCTTGAGGAAGTGTCAAATGTTCATATCGATTGGAATACCATTGTCGAGACAGATTACAACGAGAAGAAGAATCTGCTCATAGCAAGTGGCGACTTGCCTGAAATGTTCTTCGGAGCTAGTTTCACAGACACAGAGCTTATGAAATATGGTAAGGACGGCACTATTATACCTCTAAATGATCTGATTGACAAACACATGCCAAACTTAAAAGCATTATTTGACAAGAGACCGGATATCAAAGCCGAAGTTACTGCCCCGGATGGCAATATTTATGCACTTCCAGCCGGTGAGGAACTAGGAACTGGTCAAGAAGAGATTGGCGCTAACCCGGATTTTCTCTATATAAATGAAGATTGGCTGAAAAAGCTAGGGTTATCCATGCCAACCACTCTTCAAGAATATCATGATGTATTGGTTGCCTTTAAGACCAAAGACCCCAATGGCAACGGAAAAGCGGATGAAATTCCACTATCCTTCGTCAATGCATTCTGGACGGGTGATATTGGGTATTTGTTCGGAGCCTTCGGTGTACCGGACAAAACCTATCAACCTGGTAATAACGCTTATGCTGAACATTTAAATGTAGACAATGGCAAGGTTTCATACGCAGCTATTCAAGACGGATTTAAAGATGCTGTAAACGAAATCTCGAAATGGGTGGAGGAGGGGCTTGTTGATCAGGAATCCTTCACTCAAGAATATACGCAATATTATGCGAAAGGAAAGACGGAGCAGGAAACCCTTGGCTCTTTTCTCTGGTGGGATCGTACGGATGTAGTGGGTCCTGAACGCGACAAGCATTATCCGATTGTCCCTCCTTTTAAGGATATGGTCGTCAAGTGGAACAGTGGTTCCGCAATTTCTAGAGGTGGTTCGGTAATTACAAAAGAAGCAAAGAATCCTGCATTAATTGCTGCATGGTTGGATTTGATTTACAAACCGGAAACCACTGCGGAAGTCCGTTGGGGCCCGATCGGCGAATGGTTTGAGAAAACAGCGGATGGAAAATTAATACAGAAGTCGGATATCAGCAATCCAGGAGAGTTCCGTCAAACCGTATCGCTAGGCGGTGGTGGTGTATTCACTGGTGAAGACTTCCAAAACATTGCCCCTCCTGAAGCACGTGCACAGCAAAGACTGGATGATATCAAAAATATCTTTGTACCGCAAATGCAGAAGGAGAAATACCCGAATATCTTCTTCACAGAAGAAGAGTTAAAAACTATCGAGAAGCTGAAACCGGAGATACAAACCTATACTAACTCCATGCGCGCCAAATTCATGTTAAAAGGGGTTTCAGACTCCGAGTGGAGCGAATATCTGGCCTCGCTTAAAGATATGGGGTTGGATGATTTGATGAAGGTATACCAAGATGGGTATGACCGTTATCTCGCAGCCCAAAAATAAATAAAATAGAAAAGTAATGCAGGTAGCAAGCCTGAATGAGATGTCTCACTCAGGCTTGCTACATATGTTTTCGAATTAGAGTGATATATATAATGATGGACTAGAGGTGGAGAACCATATGGTTGATATTACAGCAATAGGTGAAGTACTGATTGATTTTACTCCGGCAGGCTTGTCCGAGAAGGGGGAGCAGCTATTTGAATGCAATCCCGGCGGAGCTCCTGCCAATGTGGTTGTTGTTCTATCAAAGCTTGGAAAATCCACGGCGTTTATTGGTAAAGTGGGTGAAGACCAGTTTGGAGCATATCTTACTCAGGTTTTGCAAGGGAATGGTGTAGATACAAAGGGTTTAGTCAAGGAGAAGAATGCGAGTACAACACTAGCTTTTGTTCATCTGAAAGAAGATGGCGACCGTACCTTCAGCTTTGTCCGTAACCCAGGTGCTGATATGCTTCTAGCAATTGATGATATTGATCTGGAACGTATCAAAGGTTCGAGAATCTTTCATTTCGGATCTGTATCGATGACCCATGAACCTTCTGCAAGTGCAACTTTAACTGCTTGCAAATATGCAAAAGAGAATGGGGCTCTGATATCATTTGACCCCAATTTAAGACCTGCACTTTGGCGGAATTTGGAGGAAGCGAAGTCCAGGATAAAAGAAGGGCTTACTCTTGCCGATATAGTTAAAATTTCCGAAGAGGAACTTCAATTTATTACGGGTCTCACTGATTTAAAAGAGGGTACCCGTCAAATTCAGACAGAATTCAACGTGAGAGTAATCCTGGTGACCAAGGCTGAAAAAGGATGCTTCATTCGGTTCGGCTCAGGCTCCAAATGGGCAGATGTTCCAGGGTTCAAAGTTCATACGGTTGACACGACCGGAGCAGGAGATGCTTTTCTTGGAGGCTTCCTCTATCAACTGCTCGAGAGAGGTTGCAGTATTGAGCAGATCAGGGATCAGGACTGGATCCCGATTATAAGCTTCGCTAATGCAGTGGGGGCTTTGGTTACAACACAAAAAGGAGCCATTCCGGCAATTCCAACCTATCAGCAGGCCGCGGAATTAGTTCAGTCTGTCGGCACCGATTTGTCCCAAGAATCATACAGGCCTCAATTCCACTACTCTTCGCCTGCTATGTGGCTAAATGATCCAAATGGTATGGTCTATTTTGAAGGAGAGTACCATTTGATGTATCAGCATCATCCCGGAAGCACAGTATGGGGCCCTATGCATTGGGGGCATGCGGTTAGTAAAGATTTAGTGAAGTGGGAAACACTCCCTGTTGCTATGTCGCCAGATCATAACGGTGCCATTTTCTCTGGAAGCGCAGTTGTCGATTGGAAGGATACCAGCGGATTCTTTGACGGGGGATCGGGTTTGGTGGCTGTATTCACTCATGCAGATATATATCCAGATTCAGAAAGGCCGCGGCAGCGCCAAAGCTTGGCATACAGTAAGGACAAGGGCAGAAGCTGGACGTTCTATTCCGGAAATCCGGTTCTGTGCGATACCGAAATCACCGATTTTCGTGATCCTAAGGTCTTTTGGATGGAGGATGCCGGCCTCTGGATTATGGTCCTTGCGTGTGGAGACCATATCCGCTTTTATCGTTCCGTTAACTTGAAGGATTGGAATTATGCCAGTGAATTTGGAAAGACAGACGGTGCACACTACGGTGTCTGGGAATGTCCGGATTTATTTGAGCTATCCATCGATGGAACGTCATCAAAAAAATGGGTGCTGTTAGTGAGTATCGGAGACAATCCTGACTATCCTGAAGGCTCAAAAACCCAATACTTCGTTGGAAGCTTTGATGGCATGAAATTTATAAATGACAATACTCCTGATACCGTACTGTGGTTGGATGAGGGAAGAGATAATTACGCTGCAGTATCTTGGTCAGATATTCCGGAGGAAGACGGACAGCGCGTAATTATCGGATGGATGAACAACTGGAAATATGCTAATCAGATACCAACCGCTTCCTGGAGAGGTGCCATGACTCTTCCTCGTTTACTATCTCTGACCAACCGGAACGGGAATGTAATTCTATCACAAATGCCTGTTCAGGAGATAGAAAAGCTGCGGAAAGAGACGTACTCATGGAGTGATGTAGCGGTAACAAATGAGAATCCATTAATTCACGAGACTAACGGAGATCTATTGGAGATTGAGGTGGACCTTGATATCCACTCCGGAAACGAAGTTCATATCAAATTGAAATCTTCCGGACAGTGTGAAACGATTATTGGTTATGATCCTGAGCGAGAGTGGTTGTTTATCGACCGTTCTAAATCAGGTCTCACTGACTTCAACCCTTCATTTGCATGCAAGCACGGCGCTAGAGTGATTCCGGAAAGCGGAAACATCAAATTGCATATCTGGGTGGATCGCAGTGTGATTGAAGTGTTTGCAAATGATGGAATAGTGGCGCTGACTGATCAAATTTTCCCTGATAACCCGATTGAAAATGTATGTATAAGCACAGATACAGGGAGTGCCAAGCTAAATTCGCTTCATATCCATACTCTTAGTTCCATTCATAAGCGCGAAGACAGTACAGAGCAGATATCACGGAGGGTTAATGTATGAGCGAAATAATCAATAATCAAGGGTTGATGATGTATTGGGCCTTTGATGAAGGAACCGGAGCAAGTGCTCTGGAGAGCGTTACTAAGACGGTAGATGAGATACATTATGTATTTAACAATGCGGAGTTTACCAACCCTTGTACTCCGCCATGGAGACAGGGTGTGACGGGAAGCGGTCTCCTCTTCGATGGTTACTCAACATATATTGCCCATCCTGTCCACGTGGAAGAGAGTAACGAAGAGCCGGAATTTCTATCGGCTCTCAGCATTGGGGTTTGGGTTGCCCCGCGCACGTATGAATGGGGATATGAAAGCAAGCTCGCCGCCATCGTGAACCAACACAATATGGATAATAAACAGGGATTCCTGCTCGGCATGTTCCGTCACGGCTCCTGGTCCTTCCAAATTGGACTTGAGGGAGGAGAATGGGCAGAGATCTGGTCGCCGGACGGCTGTGAATTGCCGAAGAATGAGTGGTCTTATCTAAATGCTGTATTCAATGGCGACGATGGGGAAATTAAGCTGTTTCTCAACGGTAGAGAAATCGCTTCGTCTGCTGTGCCCCGCGGTTCCCGTATAGCCGCTGCGGACACGGAGCTGCTTATTGGCAAGAATAATCACAGCAGCAGGCTTATCGAAGTGTTCAACCTTCATATGTTCGGCGGGATCATGGATGAGTTGAAGATTTATAACCGGGCCTTGAGCAATGAGGAGGTTGCCGCTTCTTATCAGGAAGTGTTGGATTCCGCACATGGAGGCGTCCGGCCGCAGTTGAAATATGACGACATCAAGCTGGATCGTACACCTCTGCTTACGGACCGGCACAGACCGCAGTATCATGTCAGCCCGCCGGCACATTGGATGAACGAGCCTCATGCACCAATATATTTTGAAGGGCTGTATCATTTGTTCTATCAGCACAATCCGCAAGGACCGTACTTTCACCATATCCATTGGGGACATTGGGTGAGTGAAGATCTGGTACATTGGCGTGATCTTCCTGTGGCCCTGGCACCAGAGAAGGATCAGCTTGCACCCGACGGAATCTGGTCGGGAAGCGCGGCCTATGATGCGGACGGACTTCCTGCCTTGTTCTTTACAGCAGGTAATGACAGTGCTTCGCCGAATCAGAGTGTGGCGCTTGCCCGTAGCACTTACCCGCAGGATGGAGACCCGGAGCTGATAACGTGGATTAAACATCCGGAGCCGCTTATCGTTCAGAAGCAGGGAATGGGCGCATTCGGAGATTTCCGTGATCCGTTCGTATGGAAGGATGAAAAGGGCTGGTATGCCCTGGTCGGGTCGGGAATTGAAGGCGAAGGCGGGGCAGCGCTGGCATTTGCCTCAGAGGATATGCTGAATTGGACATACAAGGGCCCATTCTTTGAAGCGGATATTCAGAAGTTTCCTTATCTTGGGCCTATCTGGGAGCTCCCTGTATTTCTTCCCTTAGGCAGTGACAAGCAGGGGGACAACAAGCATCTATTGCTGGTTAGTCCTGTGGGAAAGGGTGCCGATGTTGAGGTCTTCTATTGGATCGGGCAGCTTGATCAGGACAATCTTTCATTTATCCCGGATCAGGAAGAACCGCAATTGATAGATGTCGGTGATTTTCATTTTACCGGACCAAGCGGTATGGTTGATCCGAAAACGGGTAGAAATATTGTTTTCACAATTGCCCAAGGGGACCGTACGTCCGAGCTGGAATACAAATCGGGTTGGGCGCATAACGGAGGTTTGCCGTTAAGTGTGTATTTAAGAGATGACGGGCGATTGGGCATCGAGCCGATTCAGGAGCTGCAATCGCTGCGGGGCGAGAAACGGTTATCGATCTGGGACAAGTCATTGGCTGAAGCTAATGTCCTGCTGGGGGATGTACAAGGCGACATGCTTGAAATTCAAATAGAGCTGGAGCCGGGCAATACCGGACAACTCGGAATCAAGGTCCGGTGTACACCGGATGGAGAAGAAGAAACACTGCTGTATTACGATTTCAATGAAGCTAAGCTCCTGGTCGACCGCACGAAAACAACACTGCATCCGGGTGAAAAGTGCATTGGTGTTCAAGGAGGCAAGCTGGAATTGTTAGGAGAGAATCTGAAGCTGCATATCTATTTGGACCGCTCCATGGTCGAAGCGTATGCCAACGGATTGAAAAGTCTGACGACCCGGGTGTATCCGAGCCGCAAGGATGCTCTGGGACTTGAGATCTGGGGCGATGGGGAACCGCTGGTTAAGTCCATGGAAATATGGGATATGCAATCCATATGGTAACGTGAGCGCCTAGGCGCTCCTTACTATACCCTATGGGTAATGTAACTAACACTTTAGCCACTTAGCATTCCTCGGGATGGAAACGCTTCATTCACGCCTCTCTTACTTCATGACTATGCATCCTTGTATACGGAGAGTCATTTCAAAATTACGTATGAATGATTTCATGAATAAGAAATGATGAAGGAGGCTCGTTGATGAGAGAAGCCAAAAGAAACAAAGCATGGATCTCCAGAATGGTTGCAGGGGTGATGGTTCTTCAGCTTGTAGCTCCCGGAATCTCGGCTGCAGCCGAAGCTGGAGTGGGTACTAGGGAGGCGTTCACCCCTAAGGCTGACGCAGGATTGTCAGTTACGGATGCGGTCTATCCTATTCCTAAGGCTGACGAGGGGTTGTCAGTTACGGATACAGTCTATCAAATCCAGAATCCGGGATTTGAAACCGGGGATATGATGGGCTGGACTGTTGTCAATGGTGAAGCGTTCGGTCCGGACAGTGTATCGGACGAAACCACTTGGTGGGCGGAACAAATCCCGTACAATCAGGAAGGTGCTTATCATCTAAACGGCTGGAAGCATGACGAGGCTGCGACCGGCGTGCTTCGTTCCAGCACTTTCGAGCTGGGCGGCAGCGGCTGGGTCAGCTTCAAGCTAGGTGGCGCGAAAAATCCAAACACAGCATATGTAAATATCGTGGAAGCCCAGACAGGTCAAGTGATTGCCCGGTATGGCAATAGCGCGTTCGCGGACGTTGGTTTCCCGAATCCCGCACAGGGCCTGCGGCTTGCCAATATGGAGCAATATAAGGCAGATCTTTCCGAATATCTAGGCAAGAAGCTGTACGTGGAGATCGTCGATAATGCAACGGCGGACTGGGGAGTGGTATTTGCGGATGCGTTCTTCATGTACCATGAATCCGAGCCTGTGGAAGGCATTGTTGCCACGGATATTAAGCCGGATATTGAATTAACCAGTCCCTATGAAGTCGAAAATCCAGGCTTTGAAACCGGGGATATGTCAGGCTGGACGGTTGTCAGAGGACAAGCGTTCGGTCAGGACAGTGTATCGGACGAAGCCACCTGGTGGGCGGAACAAATTCCGTACAACCAGGAAGGGGCCTTTCATTTAAACGGCTGGAAGCATGACGAGGCTGCGACTGGTGTGCTTCGTTCCAGTACCTTCGAGCTAAGCGGAAGCGGCTGGATCAGCTTCAAGCTTGGCGGTGCCAAAAATCCAAACAAGGCCTATATAAATGTCGTGGAGGCTGAATCGGGACAAGTCATTGCCCGGTATGGCAATAGCGCCTTCGCTGACGTGGGTTTCCCAAATCCCGCACAGGGCTTACGGCTTGCCAATATGGAGCAATATAAGGCGGATCTTTCCGAATATTTGGGCAAAAAGCTGTATGTGGAGATCGTCGACAACGCAACCACGGATTGGGGCGTGATCTTTGCGGACGCTTTCTTCATGTACCATGAAGCCGAGCCGGCTGAAGGAATTGCCGCCACGGATATCAAGCCGGATTTCAAACGTTATCAAATTGAGAATCCCAGCTTTGAAACCGGGAACTTAACAGGCTGGACGGTTGAAGAAGGAGAAGCGTTTGGTCCGAACAGCGTGTCGGACGAAACCACCTTTTGGGTTGAACAAATCCCGTATAACCAGGAAGGCACTTATCATTTAAACGGATTGAAGTATAACGAGACTTCGACAGGTAAGCTTCGTTCCAGCACCTTCGAGCTGGGCGGAACAGGCTGGATTACCTTCAGACTTGGCGGAGGCAAGCATACGGATCAAGTGTACGTGAACATCGTCAATGCCGATACAGGGGACATGATCGCCAGGTACGGCAACACCGAATTTAACGAGTCCGGGTTCCCGGACCCGGCACAGGGCCTGCGGCTCGCAAATATGGAGCATTATAAGGCTGATCTCTCCAAGTATATCGGCAAGAAGCTATATGTGGAGATCGTCGATAATGGGTACGCGGATTGGGGCGTGATCTTTGCAGACGCCTTACACACCTTCAATGAACTCGTACCGGAAGAAGGAGTCATGGCAGATAACATTATGCCGACTGAAATCCAGAATCCCGGCTTTGAAACCGGAAATTTAGAGAGCTGGACCGCCCAGGGCAACGCTTTTCAAGTGAACAATGATGCCCAAGCTGGTAAAGAAGGTAACTATTATGCCAAATCCTCCTTGGAAGGACAGGGCTCGATTACCTCCAATATCTTTACGCTTCGCGGGACCGGGACAATTAACTTCACTGTTTTAGACATCGTTAATCCGCAGGACGCCTACGTGGCATTATTTGATGCTAGTACGAACACGCTGCTTGAGAAGACCGGGAACGTCAGTGCGAATGAGCAGATATCCTGGAAAATGCAGAAACACTACAATAAGAGGCTGTATATCAAGGTTATCGATCAATCCAATCAAGCCCGTATTTCCGTTGACGCTTTTCAAGCGAATAATACGGGAACCATTTTCTACATGAGCCTTGATGAAGGCGCAGGAAAAAAGGCGCTCGAGGAAGTAAGCAACCTTGAGCATGATGTAAACTATGTATTTAATGACGCCAGATATATGGACTCCAAAGATCCAAGATGGACTCCGCGCGGAGTAAAAGGCGGGGCCTTGCTATTCGATGGATACTCAAATGATATTGAGATCGACGCAAAGGATACCGTTCCTGTAAGTGATGCGTTAACGCTTGAAGCCTGGGTTGCCCCGCGCAGCTACGAGTGGGGAGACGGAAACAAGCTGTCTGCTATCGTGAATCAGTCCGATCAGGATAAGACGGAAGGATTCGCTTTGGGGATGTACCGCCACGGTACATGGTCAATGCAGGTCGGGATCGGCGGACAGTGGATTCAGGTATGGGTCAAGGACCATCCTCTCGAAAAATACAAATGGAATTACGTTGCAGCTACGTTCGACAAAAAGGACGGAATCATTAAATTATATCTAAATGGTCAGGAAGTAGCTTCTCAGGCAACTCCTGTCAACGTTCCGGTTACACCTTCTACGGAAAAGCTGATTATCGGAAAAAACAATAGATCTGCAGAGTTTGCAGGATTGTTCTCCTACAATATGTTCAGCGGACTTATCGATGAAGTGAAACTGCAGAACAAAGCGCTCACGGGTCAGGAGATCCTTGCTGAATACGAGACTGTAAAGTCGCTTCACGGCGGCTCGGTTCCTGAGATTCCAAATGGCGATATTGATGAGGACCCAAGTGTGTTTGACGGTGATCAGCACCGTCCGCAGTACCATGCGATGCCTCCGCAAAACTGGATGAATGAAGCGCATGCACCGATTTATTATAACGGCCAGTATCATTTATTTTATCAGCATAACCCGCAAGGTCCATTCTGGCATCAAATCCACTGGGGACATTGGGTGAGTGACGATATGGTGCATTGGGAGAATGTGAGGCCTGCACTTGCGCCGGAAGCGGGTACTCTTGACCCGGATGGTGCATGGTCTGGCAGCGCAGCTTATGACCGTGACGGCAATCCAGTGCTCTTCTATACTGCCGGCAATGACTCATTGTCACCCAATCAAAGAACAGGCCTGGCGACTCCGGCAGATCTGTCGGACCCTAATTTGGAGCAATGGGTGAAATATCCTGAGCCGGTGACGGAGCAGAACGGGAATGGCATTCATAATGAGTTCCGCGACCCTTTTGTATGGTATGACCAAGAGACAGATAAGTGGTATCAGCTGGTGACATCCGGCCTTCAAGATTTCAGCAGCGGTACAGCTTTGGTGTATGTGTCTGACGATATGTACAACTGGGAGTATAAGGGGCCTCTATACGTTAGTGACAGAAATCTTTATCCGGAGCTCGGTACGGTATGGGAACTGCCGGTATTATTGCCGCTGGGTGAGGATAGTACAGGACAACAAAAATACATTTTCATGGTTAATCCCCATGAGAAGCCGGAGCAGGTTCCTCCAGCTGATGATGTGCTAAGAGATGTTGAAGTCTTTTACTGGATTGGAACCTGGGATAGAGATAACTTCAAGTTTATACCTGATCAGGACGCACCCACCAAAATGGATGTGGGAGATGGATATTTAACCGCCGAGAGCGGGATGGTTACACCTGACGGAAGAACGGTCGTATACTCCATGGTGCAAAATGTAAGAACGCCGCAGGCTGAGTATCAGGCTGGATGGGCTCATAATCTGGCACTGCCAGTTTCCCTGAGCCTGGATGAACACGATGAACTTCGCATTGAGCCCATTGAAGAATTGCAGAGTCTCCGGGGAGATAAGGTGGTTGATTTCACGGATGAAAATTTGGCTGCGGCCAATCAATTGATCCACAATGTCAAAGGCGACATGCTGGAGATTGTGATGGAAATTGATCCGGGTGAAGCCCAGAAATTCGGTCTCAAAGTGCGGCGCTCCGATAACGGCCAGGAGGAAACACTGATTTACTATGACAAGACGAACGGGACCTTCAATGTGGACCGGACCAAGAGCAGCATTGACCCGGATGTGCGCGTAGACGGGATTCAAGGCGGGGCCGTGGATCTGGACGGAGAGAATCTGAAGCTGCATATTTTCCTTGACCGTTCGGTTGTTGAAGCCTTTGCCAATGATAAGAAAAAGCTGACAACCAGAGTCTATGTAGGCCGATACGATTCCTTGGGCTTGCAGGTTTGGGCTGACAACGATATTACAGTCAAGTCCATGGAAGTATGGAATATGAATGCTTTGACGGGTGAACCGGCGGCTCCGGTCGATGTGCCTGACAACTGGGACAATTCGGTGTATACCGATATTACGGAGCTGCCTAACCATGATTTTGCTACAGGAGACCTAACAGGCTGGATTACTGAAGGAGACGCCTTCCAGGATGTCCATGTGACCGATGCCAAGTTCTTCTGGGACACGATCTACTTCAATCCATCGCATAAAATTCCGGGCGGCTATCATTTGTGGGGCTTTAACGAAGAAGCCGGAGGTGACAGCTTAACGGGAACGCTGAAATCACAGAATTTCGTCCTTGGCGGGAACGGCAAGCTCAATTTCCTGGTTAGCGGCGGGCGTGATATCGATAAGCTGTATGTTGCGCTAGTCCGGGCATCTGACGGCAAAGAGCTGTTTAAAGAGACTGCCACGAATTATGAGGAGTATCAGCGTAAGATATGGGATGCTTCGCAGTATATCGGCGAGGAGCTCTACATTAAGGTAGTTGACCAATCTACAGGCGGTTTCGGACATATTAATGTCGATGATTTCAATGTACCGGTTAAGGTGCAGAATGGGGTGAATCCGACTAACCCGACTGACCCAACCGGTCCAAGTGAACCAAGTGAACCAGCCAACCCGACTGACACAGCCGTTCCAAGCAGTCCTCCGGGTAAACCGGTGGTTCCGGCAAGTAAGCCGGAGAGTCAGAACAGCCTGTTATTCGAGTTGGGAAAAGGCGAGCGACAGGTACTATTCCCTGCGACTCTGGCAGCAAATGACGGTAAGAATGCGCTGAAGATCAAGCATGCAGATGTGGAGCTTGAAGTTCCCGCAGAAGTATTGAAGGATTTACAGGCAATGGTTACGGGCAGTGAGCTTGGGCAGTCGAAGATCTCTTTTGAAATAGAAACTTTAACTTCAGAGCAGAGCAAAGAGCGGGTTGGGCAAGTTGGACAAAGAAATCAGGCAGCCATTTCAGTGGCTGGAGAGATCTACGAATTCAAATTGTCTATTGTAAAGCCCGACGGAACGAAGCTGACGCTTGAGAAGTTCTCCAAACCCATCACAATCAGATTGGGCGCACAGGAGAATTCCCGCCAAGATTTAACGGGCATTTATTACATCTCAGATGACGGCAGTCTGGAATATATGGGTGGAACCTATGCGGACGGTAAATGGACGGCAAAGGTGAGTCATTTCAGCAAGTATGCCGTCCTTACTTATGATAAATCTTTTGAAGATGTGACTGCCTCCTATTGGGCCCATGATGTTATCAAAAGGATGGCAGCAAAGCAAATTGTCCTGGGTGTGAGTGAGACTGAATTCGCACCGAAGCAAAAGGTCAGCAGAGCGGAGTTCGCTTCCCTGATCACCCGGGCACTTGGAATAACAGGGACGAACTTAACCGCATTCAAGGATGTAGAACCTGAGCATTGGTATGCTTCTTCTATTACCGCAGCATACGGAGCGGGGATTGTAACGGGAAGAAGCACAGATACCTTTGCACCTGAGGAAACGATAAGCCGTGAAGAAATGGCATCCATGATCTACAAGGCGTATCTGTTCCATACAGGACAGAATCCTGTCTTCGGTCAAAGGAGTAGTTTCAATGATGCCGGTACGATTAGTGCATGGGCTGTAGATGCAGTGGCTGCCTTACAGGAACTCGGATTAGTTACCGGGCGCGGCAACCAGTTATTCATGCCACATGAAACGGTAAATCGTGCGGAAAGTGCGCAAATCATCTCGCTGTTGCTGGATAAAGTCAATAAATAATGGCTAAGGGAAAGCCGGGGAAGCAAGGTGATGTCCGCCTTCGCCATGACTCCGGCTTTCTCTAATTTATACCAAGTATCATCATACTCAAGAAGGAGTTCACACAGCATGGCTGAAATGGAACGAGAACAGAAGCGTTATACGTATAGAGATCTTGTGAGAAGACTATATGATCTTGAAGCACTAGCGATTCCGCCGCAGGCAGGCGAGAAGTCCGGCTGTTTCTCCAGCTTTGACCGCAGATCTGTTTATAATGCCGAGACGGGTCTATACGAGGATTGGGGAGCTAACGATGACGGAGGAGGTTTCATCCGTAAGGAAGATGAGAGCATTGTCGCCATGGAATTGGATGGTCCTGGTGTGATCTGGAGATTCTGGTCAGCCCTTCCCAAGGAGGGGCATATACGGATCTACATCGATCATTCGGATACCCCTGTGATTGATCAGCCCTTCCAGGATTATTTTGACAGATTTAATCAGGAGGATGCCCCATCCAACTTTCCTAATCTGGCGCCTACACTATCACGCGGAAGAAACTGTTTTATCCCCATCCCCTTTCAAGAGCACTGCAAGGTGCTTCTGGACAAAGGCTGGGGTGCTTATTATCACATCACCTATACCACATTCCCTTCCAATGTCCAAGTGCCTTCTTTTGAAGGTAGGATCGACAAGGAGTCGGCAATTGCACTTGCTGAAGCAGACCGGATTTTACAGCAAAGAGGAACCCAATATTTTAAAAAAGCAGAAGGAGCCTCTGACGAGAGTGTTACAGTAACCGTAAATGTTCCGGCAGGCGGCAAAGCCGTACTGTTTGACAAACAAGGAGCCGGAGCTCTTTCTATGATCCGTATTAGAACAGATATTGGAAGGAAGAGCGAGGAACAGCAGCAGAGCTTGGCCAGACAATTAGCTATTTCAATGAAATGGGATAATGAAGAACATCCTTCTGTATGGGCGCCTTTAGGTGATTTTTTCGGCAGTGCGCCGGGGATTAAGCCATACCGTTCTTTGCCTCTTGGAATGAATGAACATGAAATGTACAGTTATTGGTACATGCCGTTCTCAGAATCCGCAAGTATTGAAATTGAAAATGACGGAACGGAACCATACGAGATAACGGCTGAATTCCAATATACATCTTTAATGAAATCCACTACGGATAATCTCTTGCGGTTTCATGCCAAATGGCACCGGGATGAGTTTCTGAATCTTGATACTGAACGCTTTGCAGAAGGAGGCGATCGTTGGCCGGATTGGCCACTATTGCTTACCCAAAGCCGGGGGAGATTCTGCGGTGTTCATCTTCACGTATACAACACCTGGGAGCAACCGGAAGAGGAAGCCGAGACATGGTGGTATGGGATAGGAGATCAGAAAACCATTGACTGGTGGTGGGGCGAAGGAGACGAGAAGTTTTTTGTGGATGGTGAAACCTTTCCTTCCACTTTTGGAACGGGTAGCGAGGACTATATTGGTTATGCCTGGGCGGCAGAGCCACCCTTTCCCATGTTCGATAGCGCCTTTGCCAGTCAGCCCTTTGTTGAACTGGATGCGAATGGACACACCTCAGTGAATCGTTTTCAAATATGCGACAATATTCCTTTCATGACTTCCTTTGAAGGCTATATAGAAAAATATAAAGGGAATCAGTGGGGCCTTAATAACCAGTGTTTGTATGCCGCCACCGTGTACTGGTATCAGGAACGGGGCACAAGCGATGCTTATATGCCGGTTTCATTAAATGAACGCTTAGCCACTAAGAACAACGGGAGGAATTATTAATGAAAGAATTTTTTTATCGTCCGGACAACGCTTGGGTAGGGGATGTCATCCCTTATTATGAAGACGGAGAGTTTAAACTGTTTTATCTGCACGGGTGGAGAGACAACTACCGGGAAGGTCTCGATCATGGCTGGCATTTGCTTGGCACGAAAGATTTTGTGAACTACAGGGAAGATGGAGCTTGTAAAATTGAAGGCGGGACTGGCCACATCCTCAAGGTGGATGATGTCTATCATATGTTCTATTGTATTTTTCCTGATGGAAAACAGTTTGCCTGTCATGCCGTCAGTAAGGATCTGCAAACATGGGAGCCGATTCCAGAAGACACTTTTGGTCCGGATGGCGAAATTTATGAGCTGGCGGACTGGCGTGATCCCTTTGTATTCTGGAATGAAGAAGAAGGCCAATACTGGATGCTGATCGCTGCCCTGGCGAAAGGACCCACGAGCCGGAAAGGCTGCACCGGTCTGCTGTCGTCCAAGGATCTCAAGCATTGGGAGTACCGGGAGCCGCTGTATGCACCGAACCTGCATGTAGGCGCGCATGAGTGCCCGGACTTGTTCCGGATGGGAGACTGGTGGTACCTGATCTACTCTTCATATACAGGGCGTTTCGGCACCTTTTACCGGATGAGCCATTCCTTGAACGGACCGTGGATTACACCGCAGGAAGAAGCCTTTGATGGACGGGCTTATTATGCGGCCAAGTCAGTATCGGATGGGCAGAAACGTTATCTGTTCGGCTGGAATCCGACGAAGGATGACGATCTGTTCGGCTGGAACCCGCCCAAAGCTACAGGCAAAGACTATGACACCTGGGATTGGGGCGGCAATATGATTGTTCATGAAATTATACAACGCCAAGACGGAACGCTAGGCGTGAACGTCCCCGAAAGCGTTGATTCTGCTTTTGCCAAGCAGGTGCCTGTGGACTTCCATGGAGTCGCCGGAGACTGGTCGATCACGGACGATGTGCTGCTCTGTGAATCTCCTTATGCTTTTGCAGGTTGTATCACACAGGAGGAGCTTCCCGATCAGTGCAAGATTTCAACAGCCGTTCGTTTCTCGGGGGCGACCCAGGGTCTGGGGTTCATGCTTCGGGCCGGAGAAAGTCTTGATTTTGCCTACTATATCACGCTGGAGCCCCAGCGCAGCCGGATTACCTTCCGTGGGCCAATTATGCAATCTGAAGAGGGGGGCAAAACCTTCCCTTATGATGTGGAGCTGGAGCGTCCGCTCAAGCTGCTGCCGGAACAGGAATATGAGCTGAAGGTATTCGTGGACGGCACGATTTGCGAAATTTATGTTGGCGGGGAAGTGGCGATGAGTGCCAGAATGTACGACATTCAGCAAGGAAAGCTTGCCGTATTCGTCAGTCAGGGTGCAGCGGAGTTTAAAAGGGCCAAGATAGAAACTCTTTAAGAGTTTTCATAAACAAGCCATAGGCTGCCCGCATCTGATAACGGGCAGCCTACTGTTTTTTCGCTAATGCACAGTTTCCCTCTTTATCCTCAGCTTAATGGAATTCGTATTTCGACCAAGTGTTCACTTTCATTATTCACAATAAAGCTACTAATGATTGCAGTCATGACAATATCCCCTCTTATAGTCAGCTTATGAACAGCAATATACTCTCTGATATTTGTGAAGACATGAATGAGTTTGTCGTTTTCACCTTTGTGGTAGGTGACAATGCAGTTGCCGAGGGGATATTCTTCAACATTAGCATCACCTCGAAAATCCTTTTCAAGAGGCAAGATAACCTTATCAATGTACTGATCATTAGCTGTTTGCAAGTATTTTTCATTATAAATAAAGGTTAGTCCGTGGTTATGACCGATCTCCGAGTAATTGGGGAAACTGGCTATTACTTCTTGTAATTTGGCCTCGAAGTCAAACCAGTCACTGACGGTTTGGCAGTCTCCGATAACCCCTCGAATAGAACCGCATTCTTTAATCTCAATTTCATTCTTATGCTTTTCGAAATAGCAACTTTTTTCCTCAATCGTATCTAAAATGTTTGCAAACCGCTTGGACACGGTTTGCATCTTGGCGATTCTTTCCTCGAAATGATTTTGCTGAATTCTAAGTTCGCGCATGGCCTCATTCAGTCTTGTTATTTCCCTGAATTGCTTTGCTTCATCCAGCGATAATCCAATCAATTTGAGAAACTTAATATGGTCAACTTCAAGAAATTGCTCTTCAGAATAATAACGATAGCCATTCTGTTCATTGATGAGATCAGGAGACAATATGCCGATATGGTCATAATACCTTAAGGTTTGTGCATCAATTCTCTTAATTTTTGCAAGTTCTCCTATCTTGAACATTTTCTTCAAGTATTACGCCCCCTATTCTGGAAGATCCAAATTATATCGAAAGATGGTTAAAGGTCTATTGACCTTATAGTTACTATAAGGATTATTCTATAAATGATCAAGGCAAAAGTGGTTTGGTCGAACGGTTGTCCGACCTTGAGATGATAAACACTGAATAGGAGGGTTTGATATGAAACAAAATCTAATCGCGCACTGGAGCTTTGATGAAGGAAAGGGGAATCGGATAAGAGAGCACTGCACTGGAAGGGTGGACAATATTCACTACATTTTCAATGAAGCGAAGTATAAACCTTCTAGTGACCCACTTTGGGTAAAGGGGTTAAAAGGAAATGCCCTTCTGTTCGATGGATATTCGACTTGGATTTCCGCACCGACCGATACCCGCGCATTTAAATCAATGACGATTGAATGCTGGATTGCACCTCGTTCGTTTGAGCATGGGGACGGAGGAAGACTATCCGCAATTGTTAACCAACATGACAGGGAGACGAAGAGTGGATTTGTGCTAGGGTTGTTTCGTCATAGTTCATGGTCCTTCCAGATTGGGACTGGCGATATGTGGTATGAGGTCTGGTCAGTGTCAGATCCAATTCCAAGAGATACATGGTCACATGTCACTGCCGTATTTAATGGGGCTGATGGCAAATTAGCACTCTATTTGAACGGAAAACAGGTTGCTTTGCAAAGTATTCCGAAGAACTTGGAAATCAAGCTTCCGCCTGTGGAACTACTCATCGGCAAAAACAATAAACCGAGTATATTGCATGGTGTTTTTACAACTAATATGTTTAATGGCATTATCGATGAGCTTCAATTGTACGATGCGCCTTTATCAGTGGAAGAGATCGAAGCCAGCTTTGAGCAACTACCCAACGATCAGCCGGATACGGTTCAGCGCAGAAGCAGATATGATGGCGACAGACATAGGCCGCAATTTCACTTTATTCCGCCAGAGCATTGGATGAATGAGCCGCATGGCCCGATGTACTTCAATGGACAGTATCATATTTTTTACCAGCATAACCCTCAGGGCCCCTACTGGAACCAGATCCATTGGGGACATTCGGTTAGCCCGGATATGCTCCGCTGGCGTGATGTACCGTTTGCCTTGTCTCCGGAAAAAGGCAATATCGACCCTGATGGATGTTGGTCAGGCGGAACGGCAGTCGATGATGAAGGCGTTCCGGTTATCTTCTACGCTGCCGGCGATAAACGAAAGGATCCGGACCAATCTATAGCCATGGCCAGGAGCACGTTCGGAAAGGATGGGGACAATGATCTGGTCGAATGGATCAAGCACCCGGAGTATGTTGCAGTTCTGCCTGAAGGAGTCGGTCTTCCCGGGAATTTCCGTGACCCTTTTGTATGGAAGGAAGAGGGGACATGGTATATGATTGTGACTTCCGGCATACCAGGAAAAGGCGGCACGGCATTGTTGTATACGTCGGAGAATATGATCGACTGGGTCTATCGTAATCCGCTTTATGTTGGTGATTCAGAAAAATATCCAAAAACAGGCGATGCCTGGGAACTTCCACTCCTGTTCCCTTTTTATAAGACCGATAAAGGTGAACAAAAGCACATCTTCATCGTTAATCCGTGGTTCCTGCACGCAAGTCCTCACTACTGTAAATATATTTTTTATTGGCTTGGCACATGGGACCGGGATCGCCTGATCTTTACTCCTGACGATGAGGAGCCCCAGGTGTTCGATGTTGGAGAGCACTGGATCGGGCCGAGCGGCTTTGTGGATCCAAGCGGAAGAATCATTCTGTTCAGCGTCATTTTCGCAATGAGCCCGAGGATCAGTAATGATCTCGGTTGGTTCGGCAATGCAGGCCTTCCGGTGGAAATCAGTATGCGGCCGGACGGTCGGCCAGGGGTCAAGCCCATTGTGGAGCTTGAGACTTTACGAGGTGCTAAATTGATCGAATTGTCAGATTTCTCGCTCGATATGGCGAATGAACGGCTGAGCGAAATTGAAGGCGATATGCTGGAGATCAAGCTTGAGCTTGAACCCGGCGAGGCCGAACGTTGCGGGATCAAGGTACGCATGTCACCTGACGAGATGGAGGAGACATTGCTGTTCTATGACAAGGAAAGTACAAGCTTCATGGCGGATCGAAACAAGTCGAGCGTGGAACCGGACGTGGAGAAAGGTATTGAAGGCGGTCAGGTAGATTTGGCGGACGGTAATCTTCAACTGCATATATATTTGGATAAATCCATGATCGAGTCTTACATTAATGGAACGAAAAGTCTGACAACACGCATATTCCCGTTCCGACATGATGCACAGGGCCTAAAACTTCTAGGTGGTGCGTCGACAGTAGTCAAGTCGCTTGAGATATGGGAAATGACCTCTGCATACGACAATTGACCTGAAAGATGAACGTGTTACTCTCATTACTAGCATAACGGCATTGTGGCAGGCTCTACGTTAGCAGTCTAGAATAGGATTATGCTTCACAGCAAGCTATATTCTAGTTCACAGAAAAGAGAGACTGTAAAATTAAAGCCAGGGGTTCACGGTGAACAGGGTCTTTGAATCCAACTAGAGGATTCAAAGACCCTTTTTGATTAAACTCCAGATACGTTCAAACCTGTCCTGGTAGTCTGGTAAATTCCAGGATTCTTTGAAGGACGGGAGGCTAAACACCGCAAACGCGGATAGAATCCCCCTTTTTGATTAAACTCCAGATACGTTCAAACCTGTCCTGGTAGTCTGGTAAATTCCAGGATTCTTTGAAGGACGGGAGGCTAAACACCGCAAACGCGGATAGAATCGCCTCTGCCCGTTCGAAGTGAGGATCGTGATAGTCCATGAAGCCGTCAATAATTTGGTAGGAATCCCATAGAACATCGCGTAACACCAATGGATTGCTATCCACGTATTGTGTATTCAAAGCGAACATTTTCGGATTTTCGTTATAGGCGCGTTTTTTGGCGTTGGCAAATGCCCAGAGCCAATCATGGAGCAGGTCCTGTGCATTCATCAAATTTGTCATATCTAATTTAATTTGTTCTGAAATCATCCGGTTGAACCAGTTTTTTGACACGGCTGCCCAGAGCTCTTGCTTATTCTTAAAGTGTTTATAAAGCGCGGCGTGGGTGATACTTAATTCATCCGCAATTTGTGAAAGGGTCACTTCGGATTTTTCCGTGCGTTCAATTAACGCTTCTGCTGTTTCAATAATGAGCTCTTTTGTGATTTTAGCCACCGCGCTTCCAACCCTTCTTTCTTCGATAAATTCCTTATCAATCGTTTATACACCTGTGTCTATTTTATCATATAAAATATCAGGTAACAATTGTTGACTTTTGTAACCTTTGATATTATGCTTGATGCATAAGTTACAAAAACAATAAAATGTTACTTATTATTCAGCGCATAGGAGGCTATTAATTATGAAAGCAGCCCAGATTACGAAATATTCAAAAAAGTTCAAAGTAGTAGTCAATGATATTCCAGTCCCGGAAATAAGTGATAACGAAGTCTTAGTCAAGGTGAAAGCAGCGGCGGTCAATCATTTGGAATTGCTCATCGCTACCGGGAGCGTGAAACTGATCCAGGATTATGAGTTCCCATTGGTACTCGGTAACGAGCTGACGGGTGTTATTGAAAAGGTGGGTAAGAGGGTCCAGAATTTTAAAGTTGGCGATGCCATTTATTCACGCCTGCCATTACAAAAAATCGGTGCCTTTGCGGAATACGCGGCGATTCATGCGGACGCCATCGGGCACTTACCCGCTAATCTCGATTTTGTGACCGGTGCTGCTGCGCCATTAACAGGATTGACTGCCTACCAAGGATTACATGAAGAATTAGCTGCTAAAGCTGGCGAAAGCGTGTTTATACCCGGGGGTTCTGGTTCATTTGGCCAAATGGCCATTCCTATCGCCAAAAGCATGGGGCTGAGGGTCATCGTCAGTGGAAATCCGCAAGCACGTGAACGGACAATGGCGGCCGGAGCAGACCAATACATTGATTACACGACGGAGAACTATTGGGAACAACTTCGTGATGTCGATTATGTGATTGATACCTTGGGACCAGGCGAATTTGATCATGAACTTTCAATTATTAAAGCAGGCGGCCGCCTTCTTTCTCTGCGGACCGGTCCTAACAAACGTTTCGCCGAAGCTATGGGCTTGCCAGGTTGGAAACAAAAGCTCTTCACCATTGCCGGGGCCAAGTATGATCACAAAGCGAAAAAAAAGAAGATTCAATATCATTTCATTTTTGTTCGCAGTGATGGCGAACAATTAAAGAAAATCACGAAGATTATTGAAGATAACGGGATTGTGCCAGCGGTGGACCCGACAGAATTCCATATTGAAGATATTAACGAGGCACTGAATTTTGTTGCTACAGGTCATCCTAAAGGAAAAGTCGTTATCCGATTTTAAGGAGAGCACCCATGAAGGCTGCACAAATTTCGCGGTATTCCAAAATACTGGCAGCACAAATCAATAGTATTCCTGTTCCATTGATTACACCTACGCAGGTTTTAATCAAGACCAAGGCAGCTGGTGTCGATCCACACCTTGTCTTGGCGATTACAGGCAAAGTTAAGTTGTTTGATCATTACGACTTTCCATTGACTCTGGGCAACGAGCTAGCCGGAGTAGTGATCGAAGTCGGCGCCGGTGTCATGGATTTTAAGGTAGGGGATCACGTGTACACCATGCCACCGTTAGATAAGATGGGGGCGTTTGCCGAATATGTCGCAGTAGATGCGGCGATTGTGGCTAAGATGCCAGCTAATCTTTCCTTTAAGGAAGCAGCGGCCGTGCCATTGTCTGCTTTGACGATCGTTCAGGCGCTAGCTATTTTAGATACTCGTCAAGGCGGTAAATTATTTATCCCCGGCGGTACGGGAGGCTTTGGTCAGATGGCCGTTCCTTACGCGAAGTCACAAGGGCTGTTTGTGACCGTTAGTGGTAGTGGATCAGCACGTGCCTTGGCGGAGCGACTCGGGGCAGATGAGTTTATCGACTATGCAACGCAGGACTATACTGACATACTGACAGGCTATGATTATGTTATTGATACGCGGGGCGCCGGCGAATTTAGTAAACAAATTAAGATACTGAAGCCTGGCGGCAAATTACTGTCGTTAAATGCTGGTCCCAATGCCCGATTCGCGAATCAAAGCACAGACTTGGCAACGGCGAAGAAGTTTCTCTTCAGTTTACTGGGAGCACCTTTTGATGGAATTGCCAAATGGCAAAAGAAAAGGTATGACTTCTTATACGTGCAGCCGAATGGCCGGCAATTAGCAGCTTTCACACAGTATCTTGAAAAAACAAACATTAAGCCGGTGATTGATTCCGAGTACCCCTTTGACCAAGTGAATGCCGCGATTGCTAAGATTGCGACGGGCCATAGTCAAGGGAAAGTCATATTGAAAGTAGATGATGCAGAATGAAATTAAAAAATAGAACAATATTGGTGACAGGTGGGACCTCCGGGATTGGATTTGCTTTTGCTAAACGTTTTCATGACATGGGGAATACTGTAATTATCACGGGGCGTTCACAACAACGCATCGACCAGATAGTAAAGAATAATCCCGGACTTATTGGGATGGCGGCAGATGTCAGTGATCCCAAAAGCGTTGAGCAGCTTGCTAAAGAACTCACGATTCACTATCCGAAACTGGATATTATTTTCAATAACGCTGGTATTATACACGAATTTGACTTGTTTGATGAAACTATTACCTTCGAGCACATAACCGCAGAAATCGCCACAAACTTGAATGGGACAATCTATATCACCAAGGCCTTGTTGCCACTGTTAGCCAAACAACAGGAGGCAATGATTGTTAACGTTAGTTCACTACTTGCTAATATTACAGTTGCCAACGCACCGACTTATTCAGCAACGAAGGCTGGCATCCACATGTTCAGTGATGCATTACGTGAGCAAATCCGGGCCAAAGGAAAAAACATTCATGTGATGGAACTTTGTCCACCTGTTATTTCTGAAACTAATCTCACAGACACTTTTGACGAAGGATTCATGAATAAGGTGATCTCTTTGCCATTAGCGAAGCTTGTTAAAGTCGGTATTAAAGGGATGGACAAAAACAAAATACGCGTAAATGCAGGTTTTACTAAGGTTATGCGCTTTTCCATGAAGTTCGCTCCGGATTTCATTACGCATACTTGGGGTCAAATGCTTCTTAAATCAAATTAAACGAGAATAGTGTGAATTTAGTAGGGATCCTTAATGGTTTTTACCATTCATAAAATTCTTTACCGATCGTTCTCAATATGTTATATTGATTAACAGGGAGGGAATAGAATGGCAAGAAGCAAAGAATTCGAAGAGAACGTGGTATTAGAAAAGGCGATGAAGCTTTTTTGGGAACAGGGTTACGAGAAGACATCTATGACGGATCTGGTCAAGCAGATGGGAATCCATCGGAGAAGTTTATATGACACTTTTGGCGACAAGCATACACTGTTTTTGAAAGCAATGGACCGATTTCGCGATAAAGTAAGTGCTGAGCTTGAAGGAGAAGTAAAACGCTCTAAGACTGCAACTGAGGCACTTCAGCTTATTTTTAGTTTCGTGATATGTGGTGAAGAAGATTCACCCTCAGGTTGTTTGATGGTGAATTCAGCGGTGGAATTGGCAATGCGTGATGCTGAGGTGGATGTAAAGACCACAGAATTGTTTGCATTATCAGAACAATTGTTTAAAGATATTATTCTGTGGGGACAGCAGGATGGAGAGTTTAGCTCAGATTATAATGCCAACGATCTAGCGGAACACCTGCATGCAGTTTATGTAGGGTTAAGGGTAATGACAAGGACCTCCATACGTAAAGAAAAATTACACAAGATAGCCAATTTATCGATTAAACTTTTATCTAAGTAATTAATGTATATATACTTGTAAAGCTCGTTCCCAAATAAGCATACTTGAGCTAATTTGAAGATTCAGCCTAGAAAGATATTAGTTTAATTGCCTGTGTTTATTCTAGTATGATCGTTCTTGAATGAGAATTCCTTTCTATCCCTAGAACTTTTTAAAATGAGTCACAGTTTACTGAATTTTATGAAGAATTGTAATCCAAAACAAAAAAGGAGCTAATACAATGAACATTTCTGAACAAGTAGCATTTGTCACTGGAGCAAACCGAGGTCTTGGCCGTCAGCTCACTCTTGAACTTCTATCCAGAGGGGCTAAAGTATACGCTGGTGCAAGAAATCCGGAGACTATTGATATTCCTGGAGTTACACCTGTAAAGCTTGATGTTACAAAACCAGATGAGGTTGCAGCAGCAGCAATCCTTGCTAAAGATGTTACGCTTTTAATCAACAATGCAGGATCATCTACAGGCGCTTCTTTGCTGGAAGGGGATGTGGAAAAAATACAGTTGGAATTTGATACGCATTTCTTCGGTACGCTATCCATGGCTCGTGCTTTTACACCGATCATTGAAAAAAACGGGGGAGGATCGATTTTGAATATTCTTTCCGTACTATCTTGGTTTAGTATGGGAGCTTCCGGTGCGTATACAGCTGCGAAGGCTGCAGCATGGGCATTGACGAACGATTTACGTTTAAACTTGTATCCTCGTAATATTAGAGTAGCTGGATTACATGTAGGCTTTATGGAGACAGATATGACAACCGGTATAGATGCTCCCAAATCCAACCCTTCAGATATCGCAAAAATAGCTATTGATGGCATCGAATCTGGCAGCTTTGAAATTCTTGCTGATGATAACAGCCGAATGATACAAGGTGGACTTGCAGGTGGCGTTGCTGCAATATACCCACATCTTTCTTAATCTTAATTTCTTGTTAAACAAATTTAAAGAGGAGTGTTAATAATGGAAAAACTATGGACTAAAACAAAAGTTGGCAATCTGGAATTACCGCATCGCTTGGCGATGGCACCAATGACACGCAGCAGAGCGGAAGAAGATGGTACACCGGGAGAATTAAGCTCCCTGTATTATGCTCAAAGAGCATCGATGGGACTCCTTATTACGGAAGGTGCACAACCATCCGATGACGGTCAAGGTTACTTAAGAACACCTGGGATCTATACGGAGAAGCATATTGAAGGGTGGAAGAAAGTTACGGATGCAGTGCATGAAGCAGGCGGGTATATTTATATTCAATTAATGCATGTCGGTCGTGTATCGCACCCTGACAATACTCCTCATCATCGGCAGCCAGTTGCACCCTCTGCAATTGCACCAGGAGTAGAAACGTTTACGGCTACAGGCATGCAGGATATCCCCGTACCACGTGAGTTGAGTAAAGAAGAGATTCAAATAACCATTGCAGATTATCGTAAAGCTGCGGCCGCCGCTATTGAAGCAGGCGCTGACGGCGTTGAAATTCATGGAGCAAATGGATATCTGATTAATCAATTTATCGGTGAAAATTCCAATAAACGTACGGATGAATATGGTGGATCTATAGAAAATCGAGCTCGCTTCGCGATTGAAGTAGCCAAAGCCATCATTGACGAGATCGGGGCAGAGAGAACTGGCTTCCGCATTTCGCCAGGGACCCCTCTTGGTGGGATTCAAGATGGTGAACAAGGTCCTGATCTTTATCGTTACTTAACGCAAGAATTAGCGAAACTGAATTTAGCGTATCTTCATGTGATGCACCTCGGAAACGATGAATTGCTTCAAGATATTCGTTTCTTATGGACGAATCCGTTGTTAGTCAATCGGGCTGGACGGGGACTGGATAATATTGGTGTTGATATCGAGAGTGGTCTTGCTGATCTGGCACCGATTGGGGTATGGTCATTGGCTAATCCGGATTTTGTGGAACGACTTAAAGCAGGCGCTCCATTAAATGAAGCAGATCCTGCAACATTTTATGGTAGTGGAAGCAAGGGTTATACGGACTATCCTACGTTGAAAGAATTGGAAGCTAAGAAGGGCTAAGTATAGATTATAAGAAAAAATGGCGTGCAATTTAAAATTGTGCGCCATTGATTACTTTTAAAGGGTGAATATGAATTGAAAACAATGGTTATCATCGGTGTTGGACCAGGTCTGGGCTTCTCATTGGCCAAAATTTTTGGAAGTCATGGATTCCGTATCGCTATGGTTTCAAGAACACAGGAGAAGCTGGATCAATATGCTGAGCAGTTGGACGGGATGGGCATTAAAGCTCAGGGTTTTGCTGCCGACATTACAGACAAAATACAGCTTACCAGGGCTTTTCAAGAAATTAAAAGTACATTCGGTACAATAGATGTCATGGAGTTTAGCCCGCATAGTGGTAGTGTTCCTACGACTTCTGTACTGGATACGACGGATGAGAGTGCACTTCAAATTTTTAACAATGTTGTAATTGGAGCCATTAATTCAGCAATACAAGTCATTCCGGAAATGACTGAACGAGGCGAAGGGGCTCTTCTTTTCACAAGCGATCTTTCAGCCATGAGTCCGAGCCCCATGTTTGGAAATTCAGGTATAGCTATGTCAGGGTTAAGAAACTATATTCTTAATTTACATGATCGTTTGCATCCCTTAGGAGTATTTGTTGGACATCTGTCTATTAGTCCTTTGATCAAAAAAGGAACAGGATTTGATCCAGATCAAGTCGCGGAAGCTTGGTACAATCTCTATGAGAAAAGAACAGAGGCAGAGGATACTTTTCCAAAGGGGATCATGCAATTTATTAACTAAAGTAGAATGATCATTCTAATAAATGAACTAAGATGGGAATGGTGTACGTGGAATATCGTGTATTAGGTCATACGGGTCTTAAAGTAAGCAGTTTTGTATTGGGTACAGGTACATTTGGTTATTGGGGGAACAATACTCAAAAGGACTGTGCCCCCATTCTAGATGAAGCACTAGCGGGAGGCATTAACCTAATTGATACGGCGGATGTATATTCAAAGGGTCAAGCAGAAGAAATTTTAGGTGAATTACTAAAAGGACGCAGACAAGATGTCATTCTGGCCACTAAGGGCGGTATGCCCATGGGGGGTGGACAGAATCAATCCGGGAATTCGAAATGGTGGATTAAACGGGCAGTGGAGGATAGTTTGAGAAGACTTAAAACCGATTATATCGATCTGTATCAACTACATCAGCCTGATCTAAATACCGGTATAGAAGAAACGCTTGACATCCTTACAGATCTGGTGCAAGAAGGGAAGATTCGCTACATTGGCACATCCAATTTTCAGGCCTGGCAAGTTGCAGAGGCTCAATGGACAAGCGAACGCAGAAATGTAGCACGATTTGTTTCTGAGCAATCTCCATATTCCATTCTGAACCGCAGTATTGAATTTGATTTGCTAGCTGCCACAGCGAAATACGGAATGGGTGTTTTGGTTTGGAGCCCACTTTCGGGAGGTCTATTAACTGGTAAATACCGTTTTGGAGAAGCTGTCTCCGCCGATTCAAGAGCAGCCACCTTTGGGGGAAGTTTGCAATCGATTGTTGATCCTAACCGGGAAGAAAACCGCAGCAAGTTTGAAGCCATAGCCAAACTCCAAACGCTGGCAGATGAAGCGGGATTAACTTTGCCACATCTTGCCATGGCATTCACGCAAGCTCATTCTTCCATTACTTCAGCAATTGTTGGGGCTAGAACAATCGGGCAACTCCGGGAAACCCTAAAGGGGAATGACATAAGATTAAGCAACGATATCCTGGACGCAATCGATGCAATTGTCCCACCCGGAGTTACTCTGGATGCAATGGAAAAAGGATGGACTCCAGGTTGGTTACAGGCAGACAAGCGAAGAATCCTTCGTTAAGCATTTGCGGATCATTTACTTACAGGTATAATGACTGCTTGAGGTGATTACATTGGGAAGAACCAAAGAATTTGAAATTAATGAAGTGTTAGATAAAGCGGTACAGTTATTTTGGATGCAAGGTTATGAGAAAACCTCCATGCAGGATTTAGTAAATTTTATGGGAATCCACAGAAGAAGTATCTATGATAGTTTTGGCGATAAGCACGCTTTGTATATGAAGGCACTTAAGCTCCACTGGAGCCGGAGGCCATTTCTCATTATCTGATGAATGCCTGGTTAGGACTGCGGACGATGGTAAAAACAGCGACAGATCAAGGGAAATTAACAAGTAATCTAAACATGCTGAATAAAATCTATAATATTAAAAAGTTCAAAAACAAGGAATTACGGAAATATAAAATTTGAAAAACAGTCCTGATGAGATTCCCACATCTGGACTGTTTTTTTATTAGGAGCAAGCGTAACTACCATAATAGGAGTAACAAGAAGTATCGCAATCGGTTGCTCAAACAAATATTATTGAATAATAGACTTGTTTAATAATCAATGGATGAAAAGTTTGTACAACCAATTAGGACATTAAAGTAACTTTAGTGTTTGGGAAAGGAAGATGTTTATGAAAATAAGCGAAGTTTCACAATTATTAGGTCTATCAACTGAAACGATTCGTTTTTATGAGCAGCAAAATATAGTAAACCCCTTGCGAAAAATGAATAATACCTATAGAAATTATGAAGTATGGGATATATTTGATTTGATGGAATGTATTCGATATAGAAATATGAATTTTTCAATGAAAGAAATTGAACTTATGATGAAAAAGGAGGATCTCAATTTTCTCTGTCTGAAAGTTACTGCTAAACATGATGAAATAACAAAAAATGTTCAGAAATACCAATTTATATTGAATGTCATTGAAGATTTAAAAGAAAAATTAGAAACAGCATATTTAAACATTGGTAATTATTGGGTAAAAAAGAATTTGGAGCTCAAATATTCAACTACTAGAAACCGATTTGTGCCCATGAATGCGAATTTCTCTTTCTAAGTTGCTGGCATCATCCGGATGATCCATAAAATATTTCTTAGCCAATTCTTTACCTTGCCCTAGCCTTTTTTCACCCTTGAAAAACCAAGACCCGGATTTGTTTACTAATTCACATTCGATGCCCAAATCAATAAGTTCCCCCATTTTCGAAATACCTTCACCGTACATGATGTCAAACTCTGTTGTGCGAAATGGTGGAGCGAGTTTGTTCTTAACAACCTTAACACGAATGTGATTACCAACTATTTTATTCTCAGATTTTATAGATTCTATGCGGCGAATGTCTAGTCGGATAGATGAAAAAAATTTCAATGCACGACCTCCTGAAGTTACTTCTGGACTTCCGAACATAACACCGATTTTTTCTCTTAGCTGATTTATAAATATAATTACACATTGTGTTTTAGAAATTGCACCTGTCAATTTCCTTAAAGCTTGACTCATTAGTCGTGCTTGGAGTCCCATATGAACAGCGCCCATTTCCCCTTCAATTTCTGCTTTAGGTACAAGAGCGGCCACTGAATCAACTACAATCACATTTACAGCGTTGGATCTGACTAATGCTTCAGTAATTTCCAATGCTTGTTCACCTGTATCAGGTTGGGATATAAGCAACGAATCAATATCAACCCCTAAGGCTTTTGCATAGGTTGGGTCCAATGCATGTTCAGCATCTATAAATGCTCCTGTTCCACCTAGTTTTTGAACTTCTGCAATGATATGAAGGGCTACTGTGGTCTTGCCGGATGCTTCTGGACCATAGATTTCGATCACTCTACCTTTTGGAATACCTCCGATACCCAACGCTAAATCTAGACCTATCGAACCTGTAGAGATTGTCTCGATCGTTCTATTAATAGAGTGTTTTCCCATACGCATGATGGAGCCTTTTCCGAATGTTCTTTCGATCTCTGTCAAGGCCTTCTCCAGGGACTTTTTCTTTTCATTCTGTGATGTTGCTGTTAGTTCAATACCCATATCTGTTATCCTCCTCAATCTATGATACAGAACTTAAATAAACATCTTATCTATAATAGAGCAAAAATCCTCCAGTGGAGGATTCTGTGTGTTTTGATGTACCAAAAATAATATTTATACGACTAGATAATCGCCGCAATCATAAGTGTTGTATTGTTTTTTGATTTTGAGGATGATAGAGCCGTCGGGCTGAGACGATTCCTCTACCACCTGGTATTTGATACGCTTACGTTCAAGCGTCGCTTTATAGGCATTTAATTCCTCTTTAAGTTCCGCAATACCTGCAGTGCTAGTAACATCATCTTTCAGATGAAAATGGATCGTTTGTTCCAAACAAGCATATTTAATACGTTTCATAGGTAATTACCTCCTCGTTGATATTTCCGTATTTTAGCACAAAAAATTTTTTTGGTGTAAGTCTGAATTTTTGAGATTTTTATTTTTTTCTGAAAGCTTTAAGGGGTATTTGGGGTATTTCTTTGCAATACTTGAATAAAATGAAAAACAAAAAAACCTTTATTCTATAAGGGTTTTTTTGTTTTTTCATTCATTTGCTGACTATAGTTTCACAATCATTCCTTAACTGAAAAATTGCTGAAAAGGGGGCTTGACATGCGTATGATATACTAAAAATATAAAGAATTAAATTAAAATTTTGGAGGCATTTCGTAATGAAACCAGGAGAACCGGTCTTTTATCCACTTAATGGCGTAGGGATATTTGATTCAGAAGTTAAACGAATTTTCATGGACGATACAAAAGCCTATTACAAAGTATATTTCCCGTTACAAAAAATGACCATGTTCATTCCAAAAGACAAAGAGCAGAAAAAAGGGATACGGCCTCTTTCCACCTTAGAATATTTGCAAGAAACAAGAAAAATGTTTTTTAAAGAATTTACAAGACTACCTGTTATGACATCTGAGCGTCATGTCATCTTACAAGAGAGAATTGAAAGCGGCGAGGTCACAGATGTAGTCACAATCATTCGGGATCTAATCTGCTCTCCAAAATATAACTTAAGACTAAACGGACATGATAAACATATGCTTACAACGGCCTGTGACATGTTGGCACATGAACTCATGTATGCTGCCGATATTTCAATGAATGAGGCCCAAGTTCTTATTAAAAAAGATATAGATTTGAGGCTTGCAGAATAGAATACTCTTGTCGCATTATACAAATTAAATTGAAATATAGATATCAAACTGAAAGCAGGGAAAAGTATGATTCTTACCAAGAAAGAAGCAGTAGTAATTGAAATGATTCGCAAACGTCTGACCCGAAAAGATATTGCCCGCAAACTCGTGATAAGTATCTATGAGGTAGATAACATCGTTTCAAGGTTGGTAGAGCGCTCAGCTATCCAGAGATCGGAATTCGGGAGGGGAGAGTGCAAAGTACTCTTGGACGCATATGAAATTAATGACAATAGCGAGCAATTGTTTAAGTCTAAGAAAGGGATTGAGGTCTTGATTCCTGAAAAATACGAAGAGTATATTCGAAATCAATATGGAGTAATACCGCGCAGGGAGATCGCAAAACAACTAAACTTGAATAAAGTGACATTGAATCAAATGATTATGCAGCTTGGGTTAGGTGGTAAAGAGATGGTACAGATAAATAAGTAACATCTTAGGGCATCAAAGTATAGAAGAAGGTTGACATTGATAATAATCAATAGTAATCAGTAGAAAACGTTATGTTAGTTATCGATAACTAACAGAGAAAGGGAAGTATATATTGAATGAAAAAATCGAAAGTACGTAAGATAAAATCGTGTCAGTTACAGTGAAGTTAATGTCCGAGAAAGGCTTTAAGTCTGTAACGATTAAAGAAATTGCCGCAGCAGCTTCTGTAAGTTTATGATTTAAAACCGGATTTACTGATGCTTAGCACGTTTTATCAAGACATGGTTAAAAGAAACAAAGAGGTTTATTTAATTTCCATAATGGAACGTAACACCATTCCTGAAATTCATTCGAATTTACACAATAACGTTGCTAAGTTTATTAAAGTGGTCATTGAATATTTAAAAACAATGCAAGAACAAGGCTTGGTCGTTAAAGGGGATCCCGAAACTCAAGCATTAACGTACCATTTAAGCGAAGAGAAATATCTGGGTCCATTGAATTCTTTGATAGAAGAGTTTTGTCGGTAAGTCTGGATACTTTCTTTCTCTCCTTTACTTATGGTGGGGTTACAACATTTTTGCCATTTTTTGCAGAATCCATTCAAGTTAACTCCGCCACGTTCTTTTTAGCTTATGCCATTGCTTTGACCGTTACTCGTCCGATTGCGGGCAAACTAGCGGATCGCTATAGCGGCGGTACAATTATTATACCTTCACTAATCATTTCATCCGTAGCTCTGTTGATTTTAAGTATATCCGGTGGACTAACTGGGGTTATCTTAGCTGCTGTTTTTATGGAATTGGATTCGGAGCCGCGCAACCGATTCTTCAAACCGTTACAATTAGTCTCCTTCCTTCCAATAAAAAAGGAGTCGCGAATGCTTCTTACTTTACTGCATTTGATTTAGGGATTGGGCTTGGGGCGATCTTGCTTGGATTCGTCTCTCAGTACATGGGATACCAGATGTTATTTGCCGTATGTGTTGTTTCAGGATTGCTTTCTTTGTTAATATTCAAGAAATTCGTAAGACAGGGATTAATAAGTAATCAGGATTAGTTCTCTAAAGGAAATACATTAACCTAAGGAGATGAGAGGCACGAGAGATGGCCGCATAAGCCCTCAAGTGGTGGATGGGTTAAAGGCATTGCGGATAGCCGTGGAGATGCGGGTTCAACAAGTCTTTCAAAACTACATCCCTTACCTACAAACTTGATTATACAAAAAGAAACAACCAGTCATTGGAATTACAAATGATTGGTTGTTTCAGAATGGTTAATGGGGTTTGTCCATTTGAGGATTAATTACAATTCTTCGCCATTACTTTGAATGACTTTTTTATACCAATAGAATGAATCCTTTTTAATTCTTTTTAATGTTCCGCTGCCGTCATCATTTTGATCTACATAGATAAATCCATATCTTTTAGACATTTCTGATGTGGACGAGCTTCTAATATCAATGGCGCTCCATGTTGTGTATCCAATCAGATCTACACCATCTTTAATAGCTTCTTTCATTTGTATAATGTGCTCGCTAAAATAATCAATCCGATAATCATCATGTATGTGTCCACACATACAACGGGTAAGTAATCGTGCTCAATTGTGATGGGTAAAGACAAAGAGCCTTCCTTGAACTTAAAAGGGAGGCTCTCTGTCTTTGAACTTAAATCATTAACTAAATCTTCAGTCCCATCTGATATCCTTCTTGAATTGCTGATAGAGCATTTCCGGTTCGTACTGCTCCACCGATACTGTAGACTTCTGGGCAATGAGCCTTAGCGAAATCTTCTACATCTCGGACTGGCTTGTATCCAAAGGCAAGGACTACAGTAAAAGCAGGCAGTTCGATCCGACCGTTCGGACCTTCACAGGCAACTGCGTTTTCGGTGATTTCTACAACTTTTGTGTTGGTGTGACGTGTAACCCCATACTTGTTCAGAATGCCGGTAAGTTGTACTGTTTGAATGGGATCCAGCTCTCTCAGGATTGTTCCAGTCATTTCAACAACGGAAACAGCTCTTTCCTGCATAGCTAGCGTAGCTGCTGTCTCACCACCGACTTCTCCGCCACCACATACAACAATTAAGTCATTTGTAGCTACCTTACCTAATAACACATCTTCAGCGGTAACGACATGTGGTAAGTCAATTCCGGGGATATTGGGAATGAGCGGAGTTCCTCCGGTGGCCACAACAATAGCATCTGGCTTATTGGCTTTAATTAATTCTTCGGTAACTTCAGTCTCCAGCCTGATTTGAACACCGAGTTGTTTTAATTTGTTTCGGCACCAAGCAGTATAAGTTGCAAGTTCACCTTTGTTTGGTGGATAAGCAGCAGATTTAAACTGTCCGCCCAAGTCATTTCTCTTATCATATATAGTAACATTATGCCCGCGTGTAGCTGCGGTTACAGCCGTCTGTAAACCTGCAGGGCCGGCTCCAATGATCATAATATCTTTGGGATGTTCTACTTTTGATAAATCTTGCTGATACTCCAAGCCAACTGAAGGGTTAACCAAACAGGAAACTTCAACTTTTGGGTTGAAAATGCAGCCCTGTAAACATCCGATACAATAACGAATATCTTCATACTTTTCTGCTTTAGCTTTATTCGGCAGGTCAGGGTCTGCGAGAGAACCGCGGCCCATAGCAATGAAATCAGCCTTATCCATCTTCAAAATGGTGTTAGCCATTTTAGGCTCGTTAATTCTGTTCGCAGTAATTACAGGGATAGTAACCAGCTTCTTAATTTCAGCAGCATAGTCTACAGTCCAGGCGTGCTCAACATACATGGAAGAAACGATTCCCTTGCAATAACTTGAATACACACCGCTGGATACATGCAATGCATCAAATCCCATTTCTTCAAATTCTAATGCCAGTACTCTTGATTCGGCAATGTCTCTTCCGCCTTCCATTGCTTCTACAGCAGAGAATCTAATAATTACAGGGAAATCATTTCCTACCTTACTTCTTATGTCCGTCATAATTTCACGAATGATTCTAATTCTATTTTCAAAGCTGCCACCATACTCATCACTACGTTTATTAGCGTATGGGGAAAGGAACTCAGCCAACAGATAACCATGCCCTGCATGAAGCTCGATTCCGTCAAATCCGGCCTTTTTAGCTCTTAAGGCAGTATCTCCGAAATCACTAATAATTTCATGAATATCGTTTATAGTTGCTTCTCGAGGTAAATCCCGGTTCCATGGATCAGGAATGGCACTTGGTGCAATGGGCTGAAGACCACCATTCACAGCACTTTTGCTTTGTCTGCCTGCATGGTAAATTTGACAAAAAACCTTGCTTTCATAATTATGAACAGTTTCAGTCAATTTTTTGTGACTTTCAATTTGTTCATCATTATATAAACCTGAGACAAACTGGTAGCCTTTAGCAAGCTGGCTGATGCTATAATCTTCAGTTATGATTAATCCCCAGCCGCCTTTAGCCTTTGTTTCATGATATCTAATGTATCTCTCAGTCGCAGTTCCGTCTTCATTTGAAAAATTTGTATTCATTGCCGGCACTACAAGACGATTAGGGATTTCGCAATTTCCAATTTTCATCGGTTCATAAAGTTTGTCCAGTTTCATTTGTCATGTTCCTTTCGAATCGTGCATATTTTAATTTTGTTTTTGGAAGAATCATGTTAAAAAATTCACATACACTCCTCCTGAAAGGGTGAAATTCTTCTTTCGTAAAGAATTATAAACTTCGTTCGAAGTACGAGGTCAATACCCCATGCGATTTTTTATTTTGTCTAATTAATCTATATAAAGGATAAGAATCATATTTAATTAAAATCAGGTTAAGTATAATCAGAATAGACTTAATAAGGTGTATATAGGAAAATAGTAATGCACTAAATTGTGCAATGAATCAGGTGATTAGTATGAAATATACTGCAAAAGATGTGTGTAAAATTCTAGATGTTAATCGTGAAACATTAAGGTATTACGAAAAAATAGGTTTAATTAATCCTGAAATCAGTGAATTTAATCACTACAGATATTATGATGACTGGCAGATCAATTTTATTGGTGAATGTAAAAAATACCAATCTTTAGAGTTTACAATCAAGGAAGTTGATGAAGTATTTAAAAAAGATAATTTAGAGGAATTTATTGCGAAAGTAGAATTGAAGCAGAGCATTTTTGAGAATAAAGTTAAATTCTATACCAATTTGTCCTTAAAGAATGAAAGGTATATTGAAACTTTGAAATCAATTCCTCATAAACTTAACCATTGTGAGATTAGAGAATTTGAGGAGTGTTTCTATTTGCCAGGAAGTAAAAATCTCGAGTTGATTTTCTCAGAAAACACGTTGAATTACATTCCGCAAATAATGGATAACTATGCTTTTGTAGATAATGCTGTACTAATACCATTTGAGGATCACAGGGATAATACCGGTACTTTCATGTGGGGGTTTTCAGTCAGTAGAGAATGGATGAATTTGCTGGAACTAAAAACTGAAAAAATGCTACATCTTTCTAACCAAAAAGCGATTTATTCTATTGTAGATGTAGGGGATAGATGGGGTTTTAATTACGGACATTTTGATTTTATGAAAAACTATGCGAGAAACAATCATTTCCAAATAAATGGACCCATTTTCGGTAATTTACTTACAAGAATTAATGAAAGTAATAAATACTGTCGATTTTTAGAAGTGTGGATGATGATTTCTTAATGGACTTGCAATGATATAAAAAAACTGACTTAGAATCATTTGAGTCAGTTTTTTTATTTATTTTATGTGGAAAATTGCACAACTCACTCAAACTACAGGTAGCGCAATTTGGTTTCCGGGCAAAACAAACAAATTTTCATGCCGTGTTGAATGAGCCATTCGTGAGCATGTTGTTTGTATTTATCTGGAGTTACACGATTAATTATATCTGCGGCTTCCCTTTTGAAGTTGTGTCTGCTATTCCGAGACGAATAATGACTCTGTAAACATGCGTATATACAGCGATAGAAGATTCACTAAAAATAACGTTCATTAGAATATCTGTGCAAACAGGGTGATAAGGAAGCTAAACTAAAATTTATATTGTCTAACTTACGCCTTGTTGTAAGTGTTGCAAATAAATACAAAAGGACTCAAATGCCTATTCTTGATTTAATTCAGGAGGGAAATCTGGGCCTGATAAAGGCGGTAGAGAAATTTGATTTTCAAAAGGGATTCAAGTTTAGCACTTATGCTATTTGGTGGGTTAGACATGCTATAGAGCAAGCTATCACTGATAAAGAAAGATTAATTAGACTTCCAACACATGTTGTGAAGTCGTTGAGAAGATGGAAGCAGACTTCACATTTGTTTTTGACTGAAAATGGTCGTGAACCTGAAGAAATGATGAATCTTATGAACATGTGTGCAACCAAAATTCTTCAAGTTAAAAATCTAGCTGAAAGACAAGTTTTATCTTTAGATTTTGAGGTGGGAGAAGTCAAAATGAACAAACTCAAAGATATCATTGAGGATATGAACGAAAGCAAACCGGATGAAGTGACAGAACGTAATTTTTTGAAAAGAAAAGTAGATAGGGCTCTTAATACTTTGAGTGAGCGGAAAAAAAACATACTTAGGTTACGTTATGGGCTAGAGGATGGGGAAATTCGTACTCTTAAGGAGATTGCAATGACGTATGGGTTTTCCAGACAACGCATAAACCA
This sequence comes from Paenibacillus sp. IHB B 3415, assembly GCF_000802655.2. NCBI lineage: Bacteria > Bacillati > Bacillota > Bacilli > Caryophanales > Paenibacillaceae > Paenibacillus > Paenibacillus sp. IHB B 3415. Next base: position 135,220 of record NZ_JUEI01000006.1, read on the forward strand.
AATTGAGATTCAAGCTTTAAGAAAACTCGAAAAGCGATTTATGGAAGAACACATTCAGGAATTTATTGAGGTATAGATACTCAGTTTACTTACTCCACTAATGAGAAGCTAGAGCGTTTATCTTATAACGTGAAACAAGCAAATTTCATGAAGATACATTTACTCCTTTCTATTATTCCTGAAAAGTAAATTGTACAAAATGCACAAAAATAAAATGAATTGGCTTGTGTATTTTGAACAATTTTGAATTATCTCACCTCTTGTTCGGTCCTGAGACATCTGTTCCAAACACAAGATAAAAGGTTAAGGTACTGGGTTCGCTTGATATTCACAGAAGTATTTTGAACAGTATGGGTGTCCAATCAAATGCAGTGACTTTGGGTTTGAATGGTACTGGATGGTACTGTGACCATCCATAAAAAGGAGTCCCCACCGTGTGCAATACCATGCAGTAGTAGGGACAACAGCACAATCCCATAGTGAAGGGAGGAACGATATTTACGACAGCAAATAATATTCAACTCTACAATCTCGCTTTGGCAGTTTCCTAGGAATGTCTACAGAAGATGCGCAATTTATTTTGGAAGACATTGCTAAAATAAAAACGCGCCTGAACCCCCGTGGCAAAATATGGCGTCAGGACGGAATGTTCACAGCGGTCTGAATGTTTTTCAGATCGAGTTGAATTTTCCAGCAAACGGAATCTACAGAAATATTCTATCCCCGCTGTCTAACGATCACTAACTTCCCCCGGTACTTCCTGGTTTTATAATGATCATGTGCTTCAGATATTCCCTGTGCGGTAAACGGGAAAATTTCATCCACATGTACTTTAAGCTTATCCTCACGGACTTGCCGGATAATGGAGGCCAGATCACTTCGGCTCGGCTCGATATAGGCAAACTGTGCTTCGATGCCGCGGATCTTAGGGTGAGTAGCGATCGACGGGTCTACGAGGGAGACTAGCCTGCCGTTGTCCCGCAGAATTCGGGTGTTCTTCTGTTCGGTTACTCCTATTCCTGTATTCGCATCAACAGCTGCGTCTCTCACCATATCCAGCACGATATCTACTGTACCGGCTGCTTCTGCAAAATCAGCCGTCGTATAGTCAATGACTTCATCTGCTCCAAGGTGCCGTACGAATTCATGATTATACGCACGGGCTGTGGCAATGACATAGGCGCCGTGTTGTTTGGCCATTTGAACGGCCAGATGGCCCACGCCGCCTGCGCCTGCATGAATCAGAATCCGCTGGCCGGATTCCAGCTTGCCATACTGGAATAAGGATTGCCAGGCCGACAGAGCAGAGGCCGGCAGGGCGGCAGCTTCCTGGAAGGAAAGCTCGGGCGGAATGACAACGGCTGAGTTCTCCTCCAGGGCTACGAAGTCTGCGTAACCGCCGCCAAATCGGGAGAGTCCCATGACGCGGTCACCAACCTTCAGCTGTGATACATTCCTTCCCGTTTCCCGCACTACTCCGGCTACTTCAACGCCCAGTACATGCGGGAAGCGGACCTGCATCACCTGCTTGAATGCGCCTGAGCGGACCAGCTGGTCTGCGGAGCTTGCAGTTGTGGCGTACATTTCAATAAGCACCTGGGTATCGGTGATGGCGGGAGGAGTGAGAGCTAGTTCTGTGAACACCCCGGGATTTCCGTAATTTTGGATAACAACTGCATTCATGATAGAACCTCCGATTCCTATATTTGAACATCTGTTGATTTACGAATAAACGTTCAATATAATGATCGTACCAGTGCAGTATGGCTGCATCAATTGCTAAAATTCCGGAATCCGTTCAGTACTGTACAGAATCGGGAGAAGTGTTCAACTCAAGAGAACAGGGCCAAGAAGGAGCTGCTTATGGACAGACGGATAGGTAAATCGCGGGAAGCTATTATCGAGGCTTTTATCCTGCTGATTGCAGAGAAGAACTTTGAACAAATCACGATAAACGAAATTGCTGAGCGGGCCAATGTAAGCCGGGGCACCGTTTATTTGCATTATACCGACAAGTACGATCTGCTGGATCAGTGCATCAGGACCCATTTTGTCCAGTTGATTGACAGCTGTCTGCCGTGCGGCGAGCAGGCGCTTTTTCCTACGGAGGCAGCTCTGCTCTACACGTTCCAGTACCTGGATCAGCATGCATCCTTCTATGCCGCGGCACTGGCCAACAAAGGGGTTCCTGCGTTCAGAAACCGTCTGCAGGCCGTACTGCTGCGGGGGTTCGACAAACAGATGGATATGAGCGGGATTAACCGGAAGATGAATAAGGGAATACTGGTGCAATTTCTGGCGGTGGCGATGACCGGTATGATTGAACAGCTGGTTACCCGGGCTACCCCGTATTCAGCAGCAGAGCTGGCAGAACAAGTGTGGGCGCTGATGGAACGCAATCAGATGGTGCCGCAGACACAGCCGGTCCATCGTTGAAGGTAGAGCATGCAAAAGGAAAGCCTTAAACGAAGGTGCTCATCGAGCAGAATTACTACATTCATTAGACCAAGCGTCAGTTATAATCGATTTTTTCATTTGATTCATTCAGGAATTCGGAAAATAAATATGAAGATAAAAAATGTCCTCTTCAGTATGAAAAGATAATGTCCCGTTATACTGCTCCGCAATGTGCCGCATGCTTTTTATACCAAAACCGTGACGGTTCTTATCTTGTTTAAGCGTTTGGGGTAGTTGATTATTAATCGTGAACTCACTCTCAAAATAGTTGGTGACATGAATAGCAATAACACCGTTCTCTTTGCCTATAGATATAGAAACGGTCCGTTTGTTGTCATTGCAGACCGTTTTTACGGCCTCAAGGGCATTTTCTATGGCATTACTTAAAAGAGAATATAAATGAGTAGATGAGATAAAAGATAAACAACGGCCATCAGCCATACAGCTCATACGGATCCCATTTTTTTCACAGTATAGCTGCTTCTTATATAGAATTGCATCAAGAATATCGCTGCCTGTCTTTATAGTTGTGTCATACACTTCAACGGCAGCATGTAAAGCTTCAAGCTCTTGTTCTGTCAGCTTGTAACTAATAGTGGATAATTGTTGGCGTAGGTCATGAGCTTTCATATTAATAACCTCAATCTCACTTCGCATACTCTCAAACTGTTTTTTCTCCGCATACAGCAATTCATCCATAATTAACAAGTCCTGCTTGAGCTTGCTGGTCTCCAGAATTCTTGTACGCAGCAATAAAGTAAGTAATGCATATAGAATTGCAAAGATCCGGATAATAAAATCCAGGATATTATTCTCGCCTTCAAAGTAGCGGCTGACAGAGGTAAGGACCATGGTTATAAGAATAAATACGAAGGAAAAAGTAATGATCAATCTCTTGTTAGCTTTATCATGTTCATACACTCTGTTTCGGCGAAATAGAAAAGCAAGCAGGGAACAAAGCATAAAATGTATCAAATAGTAAAGTGTCCAATCCCGAAATGGGACCATTTCCTTGAAAAGTGAAAGAGTCTCATAAGGGTTTTTGTCTAAAGTTATAATTAAGATTTCGTACAATCGTCCTACTATTACCTGGATGGCAACTGCGCCGCAAAGACACAACAACAGCTCAGAAAGGGTTTCCCGGAAAAGCAAGTATAAAGCGGCCAAAATAAATAAATACATGAGAATATTCGTCATACCGGAAAATAGTTGGGGATAGTGCGTATTAATTACCGACATTATAAAAACAAGTGGAAGTGCGAATGGAGTGAGAACACCTAATTTCATTCCAAAGCCGTTCTTTTTTTGAAAGGGCAGTGTCAGCAAAAATACGCAAAATACAAACTCAATTAGACTGGCTGAGCGAATAATAAACTGCTTGGAATAGTCTCCTAATACATCATACAATATCCCACTCATAGGTCTTTCTTTCTTACATATTCCATTAGTTTTTCCACAAAAGCTCTTTTCCTCGGTTGGCTGATCCGTAGCTCTTCGCCATCTAATATAACGGTGTACCCCTGTATCCTCTGAACATACGCCAGATTCACAAGATAACAATTATTACATCTGAAAAAATCATGAGCCTGCAGTGTTTTTTCGATGGATGAGATTGTTGCATATTGCCGGAAATCACCATCAGATGTGTGATACACGACGTAATGTCCTTCGCTTTCCACATAGCGGATACTTTTAGGCGAAACTTTACGGATTCCATTATCGGCATTGATCAAAATATCATTTCGCGATTCCTCATTAATCCTCCGGATGGCACGGGACATTTTCAGAGCAAAATCATAATACTCTACCGGCTTTACAATATAATCAAGCGCTTCCACTTCATAACCATGAATAGCGTACTGGGTAAGATTTGTGATGAAGATGAGAATAACACTTTTGTCGAGGGCCCTTATACTACGGGCAGCATCCATACCGTTCATATAGGGCAGTTGAATATCCATAAATATAATATCAAAATTTGCTGTGTAATTTTCCAGTAGAGCGACTGCTTGCGGAAAATGCACGATGTTGAAAGAAAGCCTTTTTTCAGAACCGTAGCTTGTCAAATGATTCTCTAATAAACGGGCCTGATTGATATCATCTTCCACAATAGCTATGTTAATAATCATTTTTCACCTCTCTGGTATATCACTTAATCAATTTCACTATATGAAGCGCTTTCTCGTTTGTCAATAAGATACCCTACTGCCTATCATAGACTAAAAAAAAACCGCCTAAACTAAAGAGCGAATGCCAGATTATCCTGAATTTTTCGAGATTATGCCGAGAAACCCAAAGATTAAGGACTATATCATACAATGATTGTGCTCAACAGAAAGCGCATACAATAACCAAGTTAAAGGGGAATAATCATGAGAAGAAAAACAGTAAAGAAATCATTTGCAGTAATTTGTGCGATGGTAATGCTAATTGGTTTAACCGCATGTGGAGGAGCGGATGGAGAGAAGTCAGCTGGAGCAAGTGAAATGACAGGGTACTATGCATCTACATCAAATGTTTCATTTTTAAGTGCTTATCCTGAGCATACTTTCAAACAGGCTACCTTCGGCGTACAAAATATTGAGACATTCGCAGACAACACATATGTTTTAACAAACACCGACACCTTTTATTCCGGGGCCTTGGAATTTAATGATAACGGGAAATATGATGTTGTTCCCAGAGGAGCAAGCATCATGAAGTTCTATGGTACCTTTACTGAAGTTGATGAAGAAGGGCTGATTACACTGGAATTATCAAAACCTACTGCAGTCATTACTAATAGTTCTTACTCAGCCGGTGCGAATCCAATTGGTTACGTAAACACGAAAGAATGGACCGACGAGATGGGCACGGCCGTTGGCGGCGAAGGGCCAGCATTATCCGCTGAAAAATATCTGGAATCCGTTGCTTTCCCGGAAACATCTGTTATCGTTGATGCTTCAAAAGCCAGCTTTGATTACATTGTGTTGACCGGAGAAGCAGAAGCATCCCATTAAGCTAAACAGCACCTTGTGCTAGGAGGTAACATAATTGAGAAGAAAATCAAATATTTGGCGTGGGCTTACATCTGTTACAGCGATCCTTCTGACATTTAGTATTCTGATGACACAGCTGCTAATAAGCTGGAGCGGACAAGTGAATGTCTTTTTAAATGTGACGGCACCAGTAATTGAAGCGGATGCCAGTACTATGCATTATAAGAGCAATTACGAGTTATCCGATACGGGTTTGCAGGCGATGCTGGCAGATTCCGATAAGCATGATGTACAAACAATGGAGGAAGGCACAGTTTTATTAAAAAATGAGCAAGCGGTTCTGCCATTGAGTTCTGAAGAACGCAGTGTGACATTGTTTGGCCGATCAACAGCCGACCCTGTGTACAGCGGGAATTCCGGCGGTCCGGGAATGGATGAGAAACGGCAGGTCAGTCTGCATAGTGCACTTGCTGAGGCTGGATTCAAAATCAATGATAAGTTATTTGATGCCTATAAAAACAGCGAAGTTGCCAGAGTGAAGGCTGCACCGGATTGGTTTATTGGAGAAGTTGAAAAAAGCTTATATACTGCCGATTTACAAGCCACATACCAGAATGATTTCAATGATGCGGCTATCGTAATGTTATCCCGTGATGGTGGTGAGGGCAAAGACCTCGCAACCTCTGACCGGGATGGAATTTCCTATCTTGCCCTTCATGATACAGAGAAAGATTTATTAAAGATGATTAAGGATAGCGGTAAATTCTCAAAGACTATTGTTCTAATAAACAGTGCTTATGCCATGGAGTTAGGCTGGCTTGAAGAAGAGGAATATGGAGTCGATGCCGCTCTCTGGATAGGAAATCCCGGTTTGAAAGGATTCACAGGTGTTGCCAATGTAATAACAGGGGCAGCGGATCCTTCAGGCAGACTGGTGGACACTTTTGCTGCAGATTCATTGTCTGCACCAGCGGTCAGAAACGCAGGTGATTTTCAATACGCGAACGACGATGGGCATTATATTGTTGAAGCGGAAGGGATCTACCAGGGATATAAATACTATGAGACCAGATATCAGGATGCTGTTTTAGGTCTTCATAATGCGGACAGCAATGCCGGAGCTTTTGTTAACAAAGACAGCTGGAACTATGCAGATGAAATGGTGTATTCGTTTGGATACGGCCGCTCTTTTGCTAATTTCTCCCAGGAATTAGTAGATGTGGATTGGGATAGACAAGCAAAAACAGTTACGGCAACCGTAAAGGTGACCAATGAAGGTTACCCGGCAGAGTCAACCTATACGGGAAAATCGAAGTCAGTAGTACAGGTGTATGCCCAGCTCCCGTATGAAGAAGGGCAAGCCGAGAAATCAGCGATCCAATTGATTGGCTTCGGGAAAACAGGTGAATTGGGCGCAGGCGAATCTGAAGAAGTGACAGTTACAATTGATGAGTATCTGTTCGCTACTTATGACGTTAACGCTGGCAATGGGGCTGATACAAGTAAGAAAGGCAGTTATGTCTTTGACCCGGGTGATTATTACTTTGCCATTGGGGATGACAGTCATGATGCTTTAAATAATGTCTTGGCTAAAAAAGCAGGCACTAATGTACAAGGAAAACTAATAACTGCAGATGGTTCCAGTGTAGAAGGAGATCCAGACAAAGCAATCCCTGTTCCACTTGAGTCTTTGGATAATGTAACTTATGCGAAGTCAGAGTATACGGACGAAGTAGTTTCCAACCAGTTCGATGATGTTGATCTTAACTACTTTGCCGGAGATACAGTTACTTATTTAACACGCAACGATTGGAACACTTATCCAGATCCGTATAGTGATCTCACAGCATCGGATGAACTGAAAGCAGTGATGTACGATCATAAATATGAGAAGCCGGCAGATGCACCTGCATATGACAGCTTTACTCAAGGTGCAGAGGTTACCCTCAAATTGCTTGATATGAAAGACGTTCCTTTTGAAGATGATGAGACCTGGAATAAATTCCTTGATCAGTTAACAATCAGTGAATTAAGCGCAACGATTGGTGAGAACTTCGGTCAACCCGCTGTCAAATCGATCAATAAACCGGCCAACAAAAATACAGATGGTCCTTCAGGCTCACAATCCAGTTATTTGTATGGCGGTAATCAGCCGGCAACAGCTCATGTTAGCCAAATAGTCGCTGCTTCCACATGGAATCAGGAATTGTTGGCGGAGCGCGGTAATTTTATTGCAGAGGATTGCCTGTTCAGTGGCACCACACAACTGTGGTCACCAGGGGCTAATATGCACCGGACTCCGTTTAGCGGACGTAACTTTGAATACTATTCCGAGGACAGTATTTTGTCTTACCTAATGGGTGCTAACCAAGCTAAGGCAATGCAGGCTAAGGGATTAACGGCTGCGATTAAACATTTTGTATCCAATGATCAGGAAACGAACAGATCAGAATTGGCTACATTTATGACGGAGCAGGCATACCGCCAAGGACCGTTAAAAGCCTTTGAGGGTGCGTTTACAGAAGGGGGAGCACTCGGGACAATGATGTCTTTCTCCCGGATTGGTGCCCGCCTGGCCTATGCAGATTCTGCAACGCTAAAGCAGGTCCTTAGAAATGAATGGGGCTTCAAAGGCGTAACGATTACAGACTCTGTTAAGGGAAATCCGAATATTCCAACAGTCGAATCACTTGTTGCCGGAACAGACACATTTAATGCGGATACCAACCGTGCCAGTGAAATTCACAAATATCTTGCAAGCAAGAAAGACGGATATGTTCTTCAGGAGTTAAGAAGAGCCAATAAACATTTCTATTACTCACTAGCTAAATCCAGCTTGCTAAATGGTTTGACAGATGAAACAGAAGTTGAAGGGTTTACACCATGGTGGCAAACACTGCTGAAAGTTATTAATTACACGCTAGGCGCGTTATTACTGTTAAGTTTGTTCTTCTTCATCCGAACCAGCCTTAGAAGAACGCAAAGGGAGGGATAAAGAATGGTCTTATTTAAAGACAGGACACCTGGTTTTTGGATTGGCTTTATGGCAGCCTGCTTGATGCTTATAGCGGACATTGCATTTATCATTTTTGACCACGGAGACCGGACCTTTTCCTTTGTGACCTTTGGTTTGATCATAGCTGGAGTTGCAGCAGAATTATTGGTTGTAGCTAAAAGCTATTATTGGGCACCGTTGTTATCATCGGTATGTTTTGGCGTAGCACTGTCGATGCATCTGTATTTGGGCTTTCCAACCTTGTCGGATGTTGTGAACGGGGTTAACTTCATAGGCGGAAACCCTCAAGCTGTCATTATTTTTGGGGTTGCCTTCCTGATCGGAACCGTTGCTTCACTAGTCTCTTGCTTTATGAATCAATCCAAGTCAGAAGGTCTAATCTATACCATTAATACTTCAAAATGAAAACATGGAGAAAAGTAAATGAGAAAAATTAGTATCTGTGATGGATGGAGTTTTATAGAGAATATAACTGATGAATTCTTTAACTTCACAGGAGAGGGGACAGCCGTAAGGCTGCCCCACACTTGTAAAGAAGTACCTGTGCACTATATGGAGGAAAGCTCCTGTCAGATGATATGCGGATATAGACGTCATCTGCAGGTTCCGGGGGAGTGGAAAGGTCGGCGTCTGTTCCTGCAGTTCGATGGTGCTGCTCATGTGGCAGAGGTATTTGTCAATGGCGAGCAGTTAATGACTCATAACGGTGGTTATACTGCATTTCGGGTAGAAGTAACAGATAAGCTGGTATACGGGCAAGAGAACAGAATTGTCGTTCGTCTAAATACACGGGAAGATGCCAATGTACCGCCATTCGGCCACGTAATTGACTATATGACTTATGGCGGCTTATACCGTGAAGCATGGTTATTGCTTGCAGAGCAGAGCTATGTGGAAGATGTGTTTGTACGGACACCGGACATGAATCAGGCACTTATTGATGTTGCCATCAGTCAGCCGGATGCAAACCACACGCTGGAATTATACCTGCTGGACGAACAAAAGAATGTAGTTGGCCAAAAGAGTGTAAAGGCGTCAGGGGCATTAATTACTAATTGCAGTATTGCCGTTGTAAACATTCAGGCTTGGAGTCCGGAAACTCCTTATCTCTACACCTTAGTAGCTATGTTAAAGGACCATAAAGAAAACATTATTGATGAGTACAATGTATCTGTTGGATTCCGCCAAGCCGTTTTCCGCAAAGACGGATTCTATTTAAACGGCAGGAAATATAAGATTCGTGGAGTCAACCGCCATCAGAGCTATCCTCATGTAGGCTATGCTATGCCGGCATCCATGCAGGTGGAAGATGTAAGAATATTGAAAGAAGAGCTTCATGTGAATGCGGTCCGCACCTCCCATTATCCCCAGTCCAAGCATTTTCTGAATGCGTGTGACCGCCTGGGATTGCTTGTGTTCACAGAAACACCGGGCTGGCAGCATATCAAGAACGATGAAGAATGGAAGCGGATCGTCTGTGATAATGTTGAAGAAATGATCCTGCAGTATCGTAACCATCCTTCGATTATTCTCTGGGGAGTCCGTGTGAACGAGTCACAGGATGATGATGTCTTGTACTCCAAGACCAATGAAATTGCCCGCCGCCTGGATCATAGCAGACAGACAAGCGGAGTCCGCTTTCTATGGAGAAGCAGTTTATTAGAAGATGTTTATGCCTTCAACGATTTTTCTCATACAGGGAAGAATGGCGGGTTGCTGCCAAGGTGGCTGATATCGCCTAATAAGAATAAAGCCTATCTCATTGCCGAGTTCAATGGTCACATGTTTCCGACCAAGGCAACGGATACGCCAACCCACCGGCTGTCCCACGCTATGCGCCATGCCAATGTGCTAAATGAGGTATATAAAAGAGAAGATATTGCAGGAGCCTTCGGGTGGTGTATGTTCGATTATCAAACTCATGGTGATTTCGGATCAGGTGACCGGATATGCTATCACGGCATCATGGACATGTACCGTAATCATAAACTGGCTACGAAAGTCTATGCCAGCTTCTCAGAGGAAACCCCGGTTCTGGAAGTCGGTTCAGATATGCATATCGGCGATTACCCGGGAGGTGCTGTCGGTGAAAATTATATTTTCACTAATGCCGATTCGGTTCGTCTATACAAGAATGAACGGATGATCCGGGAATTTAAGCCGGTCAACAAAAAATACCGCTATTTACCGCATCCGCCAATCGAATTCTACGACACCGTGGGCAATGTGATTGAAGAAGGAGAAAAGTATTCACACCAAAAAGCCGAAGCGATTAAAGAATGTCTCTTGGCTATTCAGCGGTTTGGTACTGCCTTACCTCCAAGGTACATTTTTAAAGCACTGTGGGTGATGCTCCGTCATCTGGTGTCACCGGTAACTTTCTACAAGCTATTCTTCAAATATATTGAGAACTGGGGTGTGTCTGCACCGGTCTACCGCTTTGAAGCGATTAAGAATGGCCGGGTGGTTGCAGAGGTAGTGAAAGCCTCTAATGCGAGTATTCATTTAGAAACGACCGTTAGTGGAACGGAGTTAATTGAAGCCGATACCTTTGATGTGTCATCTATCCGTATTCGGGTTGTAGATGCGAATAACAACAATGCCACGTACTCACATCTGCCGGTCTTCTTAAAAGCAGTAGGTGCAATAGAAATCGTAGGTCCGGATTGTGTCACTGCCGAAGGGGGCATGTGCGGCACCTATGTTAAAACAACAGGGATAGCTGGAGAAGGGATATTGACGATTACTTCCAATCAGACCGAACCTGTCCAGTTACGCTTTAGTGTGAAAATAGAAGGAAGTGGTATTAGTGAGCGGTATTAAAGCGTTCTGGAGTAACTACAGTCTTAAACATCCCCAAATCGCGCAATTTATTATGTTTTTGTTATTAAGCAATGGCATTACGGTGTTTCAGATGATCCTTATGCCGGTTTTGAAGGCAGTTTTTAGCGGTTCTGCTTTGGAAGCTCATGATTTTCAGATTTTACCGGTTGGACATAATACTGACGGATCTCCCTACTATATTTTCAACTATCCTTCAGGTTCAATCGCCTCTGGTGGAGGCGGTGGACTATCCTACTTCCTTGCTGTTCAGCTGACGCTGGGGATCGCCCAGGTGATTAACTTCTTTGCTCAACGGAATATTACCTTTCGATCCAAAGGCAATATTTACAAAGCGGCTGTCTGGTATCTTATCGCGTACATCCTGATAACCATTTGCGCGGGTGCCCTTCAGGGGTGGTACAAGGACCCGATCTACCAGTTCTTTATTGATAGATTTGGAGGAACCGGTGAAATAGCAGCAGATTTGATTACGATGATTATTAATGCTGCCATCTCGTTCTGGGTGTATTTCCCGATCCTGAAGATCATTTTCAAAGAAGATAAACAGCAAAAGGTGGCCTAAAAAAGAATAAAAAGAGGTTAGTAATAATGAAATTATTGTCATTCATTGTACCCTGCTATAACTCACAGGATTATATGGACCGCTGTATTAGCAGCCTGCTAGTTAATGACGAAGAAATTGAAATCATTATTGTTAATGATGGCTCCAACGACGGCACTAGAATGATTGCAGACAGCTACGAGAGCATGTATCCATCGATGGTCAAAGTGGTGCATCAAGAAAACAAAGGCCATGGCGGTGCGGTGAATACGGGGATTAAGGTTGCTGCCGGCTTGTTCGTTAAAGTGGTGGACAGTGATGACTGGGTGGACCGGGAGGCATATCAACAAATCCGGATGAAGCTAAAAGCGCTGGTCGCTGAGGGCAAGGCCGTCGATATGGTTGTCAGCAATTTCGTATATGAGAAAACAGGTAAACGGCACCGGAAGGTAATGAAGTATGACCGGAACCTTCCTGAGGGACGGGTGTTCACCTGGGATGAAATTAAATCCTTCCGTAAAGGCCAGTATATTTTAATGCATTCCATTATCTATCGCACGAATTTGTTAAAAGAATGCCGCTTCACACTTCCCGAGCATACCTTCTACGTGGACAATCTGTTTGTGTTTAAACCGCTTGAAAAAGTGAAGCGGATTTATTATGTGAACGTCGATTTCTACCGGTATTTCATTGGACGAGAAGATCAGTCGGTTAATGAGAAAGTGATGATTGAAAGAATAGACCAGCAGCTTAAAGTGAATAAGCTCATGATCGACGGAATGAACATTGAACAGATTAAAAGTCCGAAGCTTCGCCAATATATGCTCAATTACCTTGAGATTATCACAATCATTTCTACAATCCTGTTAATCCGTTCACGTAAGAAAGAAAATCTGCAGAAGAAAAAAGAGCTGTGGAAGTATATGAATGAAAAAGATATTGAGTTATACAATACGATCAGATACGGAGTCATGGGAAGAATGATGAATATTCCGGGGTATTTGGGCCGCAGTATAACGGTATCTGCCTATAAAGTCTCACAGAAGATTGTGGGATTCAATTGAAAGCTGCAAACCTGTGGATGTGACCCTTCATCTGCAGGTTTATTTTTTACGTCGCAAATTTTGATAAAAGGCAGGGTGAACCTATATGAAATACGACTATCTGGTTGTGGGCTCCGGACTATTCGGCAGTATCTTTGCCTATGAAGCAGCCAAGCGGGGAAGACGGATAAAGGTGATCGATAAGCGGGATCATCTGGGCGGTAATGTATACACAAAAAATATTGAAGGTATCCAGGTTCATCAATACGGGGCACATATTTTCCATACGAATAACAAAGGGATTTGGGACTACATTAATCAGTTTGCCGAATTTAACCGCTATACCAACAGTCCCATTGCCAACTATAAAGGTGAAATATATAGCTTGCCTTTTAATATGAATACATTTAATCAATTATGGGGGACGATTACGCCTGACGAAGCACAGTCAAGGATCGCTGAACAAAGATCAGCCGCTGGAATTGGGGATCCGAATAACCTGGAAGAACAAGCTATTTCATTAGTTGGACTCGATATCTATGAGAAACTGGTAAAGGGTTATACGGAAAAACAATGGGGGCGTAAAGCAGCAGAGCTGCCTGCCTTCATCATCAAACGGATCCCTGTCCGTTTCACCTATGATAATAATTATTTCAATGACCGGTATCAGGGAATTCCTATCGGAGGCTATACGCAAATCATTGAAAAAATGCTGTCTAGTGAATTGATTGACCTAGAGTTGAATCAAGACTTATTTGCAAATAAAGCGGCTTACTTAGAAGAATACCCCAAGATTGTTTATACAGGAATGATCGATCAATTGTTTGATTACAGGTACGGTGAATTAGAGTACCGGAGTTTAAGATTTGAATCCGTTATTTTGGACCGGCAAAACTATCAAGGAAATGCAGTGGTTAATTATACGGATGCAGAAACCCCATATACGCGGATTATTGAGCATAAACATTTTGAATTTGGCGAACAGCCAAAGACTATTATAACTAAAGAATACCCACAAACCTGGAAAAAGGGTGACGAGCCGTATTACCCTTTAAATGATGACGGTAATAATGAGAAATATAGAAAGTACCGTGAGCTAGCGGAGGAGCTGCCCAATATTGTGCTCGGGGGACGACTGGGTATGTATAAATATTTCGATATGCATCAAGTCATTGCAGCAGCATTAAGCTTAGTCAAAGAAGAGTTCAGATGAGGTCCGGAAAATACCCTAGAAAGTCCCTAACTTTGTCCGTTAAAAATATGTAAGCGCTCTGTTATCATACTGTATGACGCTAATGTACTTTTACATTAGAATTACGAAAATGAGGTGAAACAATTGATTTTTGTAGGAACGAACTACCATCCGCATGATTGGCACCGGGAACGCTGGCCAGTTGATATTCAATTGATGAAGGAATCCGGATTCAATCTCGTTCGTTTGGGACATCTGTGTTGGGACAGCTTTGAGCCTTCGGAAGGAAATTTCACATTCGAGTGGTTTGATGAAGTAATGGATCTGTTTGCGGAAGCAGGAATCAAGGTTGTGCTTGATATTGCCACCCGTCCCGCTCCGACTTGGTTGCATAAGAAATACCCGGAAATCGACCTGGCCGATCGTAGTGGTCATCGGCTTGCTGCAGTCCATCGGTATATGGATGATGTAGGAAATCCGGTCTTTCAAGAGTACGCTTATCGGTTTGCTGAGTTGCTAACCAAACGTTACGCTAATGCTCCAGCGCTCTATGCTTTAGGTTTATGCAATGAGATAGGCAGTGGGGCACCAAGCTTCTCAGAGGATGCACGCCGGCGTTATGTGCAGTGGCTCAGAGATAAATATCTTACGATTGAACAGTTGAATCATTGCTGGGCTGCGCATCGATGGTCACGCAAGTTGAACAGCTTTGAGGATGCAGAATTCCCGGTAGCGGGTGCAATGAATGGAGCACCAGAGCGTATGCTGGACATGTGGCGTTTTTTCTCGGATGAACAGATTGATTATCTACAGGGACTAAGGGACTTAGTTCGTAAAAATGCTCCAGGTATAAAAGAGTCGACTAATCACTGGGGTGAACATCCTGGATATGGATTCGATTATTTGAAGACTAATGGAACATTATTTGATATTCCCGGAGTTGGTTTTTATCCTGGCGTCAATCCCGAAGACAGAAACGCTCTTCACGGTACCTGCTTCTCACTGAATCACCGGATTGGTGAGTCCAACAAACCGATTTGGTGTCTGGAATTCCAAACGGGGTCGTTTGGGGCATATGCCCCACCAAAAGGTGTGCTAAGAATGTATGCCTATCTAGCTTTGTTATTCCGTGCAGAGGCTGTATGTGCCTGGACATGGCGATCCATGCTGGGAGGCGAAGAGCAGTACTTTTACGGTTTGTTGGATCATGACGGACTTCCGGGAAGAAAGCTGGATGAATTCCGGCAGTTTACATCTGAACTCGATAAACTTTCTGATCTGGGCTTACCATACCTGCCAAATCCCGAAATTGCACTTGCCTATTCCTATGAAGCTTTCAAAGTCTCCGAGAATCAGAAGGCGTATTACAAAACGCCTTATCTGAAACAAGTTATAACGACTTATCAGGCTTTGATGGCTGACAACACAGATTGTAATGTAGTGAATCTGCGGAATATTGAAAAGGATTACAAGCTTCTATTGATTCCCGGTCATTGCATTATGGACGAAGCTTCTGCCCAGTCTGTTCGTCAATTTGTAGAACAGGGCGGTACGGTCATTATGACTGCATATTCTGCCAAAGTGGATGAAAATAATCAGGTTTTCAGTTCGACCATGCCCGGCAGGCTCAGCGATGTATTCGGCATCCGTGCAGGTGCGTTTGAACGTCCGATTTATCATACTTCCGAAGCGAACGAAGGAGGGCTTCAGAAGGAGCGGATGAATCTGCGCCGTGAATCGCCACGAATTCGCATGGGTGAGAAAATTATGGACACACCCATTGATTATTATGAGATTCTAGAGCCTAACACGGCAGAGACGTGGGCTGTATTTACCGATTTAGAGCAGGAATTACCAGCTGTTACTGCAAATGCTTACGGTCAGGGAACAGCGATCTATCTGGCTGTTCCTGCACAAGCAGATATACTGCAAGCGTTGCTTGAGGTTTGCTATCTTAATCTGGGTATACGTAAGGGAATTACTACTCCGGACGGTGTTGTTGCCCGCCAGATAGGAGACTCAGCTATTTATGTGAACACAACTGGCTTGGAGCAGACAGTAATCCTTACCGAAGAGGGACGAAGCTTATTATCAGATAGTGTAGTTAAGGATGAACTGGTACTGAAACCTTATGGTGTAGAAGTTCTTAAGAATTTGGATTTCAGCTAGTCATAGTCATTATTAGCGCAATTATACAATTTTTTCTCAACAAGCCGGAGTAGCGGTATACTCCGGTTTGTTTCAGTTTGACTGAATAAAGTAAACGATTTCAGAGACCCTAAAAACACCTTAGTAAAATCCTAAATCTCCTCGTTTAAGCCAGCATGCCAATAGTATATTCTAAATGCAAGCGCAACCATAAATATCTGAAACACAAATTCTGCGCTACTTAACTAATATTAGAGGGGGAACATCAGTATGCTCAGAAAGAAACTTTTTGGCTCTATCATGATTGCGGCATTGCTGCCAGGTATTATTGCTGGCTGCTCGTCGAACAATAATGAAAATGCCGGGCAGACGAACATTGCTCAAACGACGAATACAGAAAGTACGCAGGGGGCGACAGACGGTAAACTTGTCGATCTCGAAGTTTGGTGGGCGAATACGGGCTATAAGGGAATTGAGAAAGATAGTCCGTTATACAAACAATACGCTGATTTGTTTGGCGTTGGTGTTATCAGCCCATATGTAGAATGGAATGGCGGCACTGACTACTTGAACACTCTCAATATGAAGATTGCTGCTGGGGAAATGCCCAATGTATTTCTTCCCTGGAACGGAAATGAAACCGATCTTGCCAAAAATGGTGCCATTGCGGATTTGACTGACTTGTTGCCTGAATATGCACCCAATCTATGGAAGCTGATCCCAGAGGATGTATGGAATGTAGTCAAGGCGAATGACCCAACTGGGAAAGGAAGAATATACTGGATTCCAGGTATTAAAGGGTATGAGAGAACCACGGGAATGATCCGCAAGGACTGGCTGGACACATTAGGATTGCAAATTCCAAAGACACAAGATGAATATGTAAATGTTTTGAAAGCGTTTAAAGAACAAGATCCTAACGGTAATGGCACAGCGGATGAAGTTCCTACCGGTGGCAGACAAAATGCCCGGTGGATGGATCACCTCTTCAACATGTATGGTGTAGCGATGGTCGAAGGTTATCCGGATTGGGATATTTATAATGGGGAATTAACATACTCTGCGGTTTCGCCAAATATGAAGGATGCTCTTGCTTTTATTGCCAAACTTTATAAGGAACAGTTGATGGATCAAGAGACATTTCTTAATGACAAGGCGGCTTGGGATGGAAAAGTTGATGGGAATTTAGTCGGAAGCTATTTCCAATGGGCTGAGACATCCTATCTACATCTGGGTCTCATTGAACAATCTTCTGGCGTGAAGGCCGACTTTTCGGTACTTCCGGTTCTTGAAGCTCCGGGATATGAGGGGCAAGGGTTTATCACTACTAAGCAAGTGGGAAATCCTGAATGGGTTGTAAGTGCTCAACAGGATGATGAACACCTGAAAGCGAGCTTGAAATTCCTCGATGGTATTGCTGACCAATCTAAATGGATGGACATTTACTGGGGAGCGGAAGGCATGCATTATAGTGTAGCAGATGGTAAAAAAACCAAGTTACCTGATGATAAGAGTACGCAACAAAATCGTCTGACCGCATACGATCAATTTGGAAACATCGAATTCAAAGAGCAATTGCTGACTGAATCAGCATCAGAAAGTGATAAATGGCAATTTGAACAAAGCATTCGCAACATGAAGGATCTCCAGCAGTACGTAAAAATAATTGCTGGTGACGGTTTACCTTCTACCGTATATACCGATTATCCGGATATCAAGAATTATACGCTCTGGTATGAATATGCGACAAAAATTATTATCGGAACCTATTCCATCGATAAGTTTGATGAGTTTGTGGATAAGTGGAACAGTTCTGGTGGGGCAGAAGTGACAAAAAGGGCAAGAGAATGGTATGCCAAACTGCAAAAGTAAACGGACATAAAATAGAAATTTAAGAAGAATGGGCAGTTTGATTACTATCGGATTGTCCATTTCTTTCTTAAAACGAATAAATAAACAGGATGGAGTGGAGAATCCATATGCAAGCTACTGGTCGATTTTATCAGCATGCACGAAAATGCTGGCCGTTGTATCTCATGGCTTTGCCGGGTTTAGTTTTTTTCATAGTCTTACGCTATATTCCTCTCGGAGGATCTATTATCGCTTTTCAAGATTATTCGTTATTTAAAGGAATCGCAGATAGTCCGTGGGTAGGATTCAAACATTTCAAGATTTTATTTGATTCTCCTGATTTTTACCGTATTTTTGCAAATACGCTGATCCTCGGCTTTTTAAAAGTCGTTGTCATATTTCCGGTACCGCTGATATTGGCTCTTATGATTAACGAAGTTCGGGCTGTATTACTGAAGAAAGGGATTCAAACGGCACTTTATATTCCTCATTTCTTGTCTTGGGTAATAATTGCGGGTATTGCCTTCGACATGTTCTCATTAAATGGGATATTCAATACGGTGCGGGATTGGTTTGGTTATGGACCTAATTTGATTATGCAGGATGAACGCTATTTTCGATGGATATATGTATTTACCTCCATATGGAGGGAAGCAGGTTGGGGAACAATCATTTATTTGGCAGCTATAAGTGCAATGGATCCCCAAATCTACGAGTCAGCCACAATTGATGGTGCTTCCAGAATGAAGCAAATCCGGCATATTACATTACCACTCCTCCTGCCAACTGCTTTAGTGCTTTTCTTGATTAATCTCGGAAGTTTCCTTGATTTAGGTTTTGATCAAGTCTTCACTTTGCTTACGCCAATGACTTATTCCGTCGGGGATATTATTGATACTTATGTGTATCGGTCAGGTATTCAGGAAGCGCGGTACAGCTTTGCGACAGCAGTCGGTCTGTTCCAAGCCATTATCGGTTTTGTACTTGTGTATGTTTTCAACCGGATTTCCAAAAAAGTTACCGGCGGGGGGTTATGGTAATATGTCGATGTCCTTTAGTGAGAAAGTCATTCAGAAATGCATCGTTGCTTTTCTAATTCTATTATCAGTAATTGCTCTAATTCCACTGCTTTCCGTTTTGTCTGTTTCATTCAGCTCAAGGGTTCCGGTGGAACTGAATCAGGTGACGATTTGGCCGAAAGGGTTTACACTGGACTCATGGAAATACGTGCTTGACCGGCCTGACCTATGGAGATCATTCGGAGTAACGGCAATTGCGACCATTGTCGGAACCGTTCTGAGTCTGTTAATTACCGCTTTGTTAGCCTATCCGCTTACCAAAAAAGAGTTTACGATTGGGAAAGTTGTTATGCTTGCCGCAGTTATTACAATGGTATTTAAGGCTCCGCTTATTCCTTACTTTTTGACAATGAAGAATATTGGACTGTATGACAATCCGTTAGTGCTGGTTATTCCGCATATACTCACTGCCTATAATCTAATTATTATGCGTACCTTTTTTCTGGAATTCCCGAGTGAGCTTGAGGAAGCTGCGGTTGTCGAAGGAGCAGGGTACTTCCGTTTGCTGTTCAACATTGTGCTCCCGTTGTCCAAGGCCGTACTCGCTACACTTGGTTTATTCTATGCAGTGACAATTTGGAACCAATTCCAGCATCCGCTAATATTCATCCAGAATCCGGACTGGTATCCACTGCAGATCAAAATAAGACAGTTTATTACTAGTGACAATGAGCTGCAAATTGTGGGCAATATGTCGCAACTGAACTACAGCGCCAGAACGCTTCGTGCAGTTACCATCGTTTTTGCAATCGTTCCGATCCTATTGATTTACCCTTACTTACAGAAGTACTTCACTAAAGGCGCGATGCTGGGTTCCGTAAAAGGATAAGCTATAAACTCATCCTGTCGCCCTGACTTTCCATTTTGAATTTGAAGGCGGGAGACAGCATGATTATTAGCACGATACGTCGGCGAATCGGGGAAATGAAGCTGCGAAACAAGTTGATGTTCAGTTATTTCGTTGCTTCAATTATTCCTACCATTGTAATTGGCGTAACTATTTATCATTTATCTGCAAAAAGTGTGGAGGATGCTTCAAGGGAATTTGCTTCGATGTACATCTCACAGGCGACTACGAACTTAAACGATTTCGTTGACCGGTACAACCGGTCAACGCGTTCAGTTCTGCTGGAAACAGATATTATGGATATTCTAAACAAGCGTAATCCGTTAACGATGGAGGAGTCGATTGAGACCCAAACAATGATCTCACGGTATTTCGGACGGGTGTCTATGGAATACCCAGAGGTTGAAACAGTGATGCTCGTTAGCGCAGGTGGAACGATTTATCACTATACCAAGGATCCCGATAAGGTAAATACAGACCGATTACTGGAGCAGGTGTGGTATAAGCGCATTCAGGAATCGGAAACAGCACTTTTTATCACCCCGGTGCATGATAAAAGCTATTACGGAAAATCAAAAGACGATGCGACGTTTACGGTCGGAAGAATACTCCGTAACTATAACGGATCCTACGCCGGGATGATTTTGTTAGATATGGACCCTGCTCATCTGATAAATCTGAACGAGGATTTCCTAATGCTAGGCAACCGCTATAACATCAAGATGATTATTACCAATGATGAAGGCGAGTTAATATATCATTCTGATGGTGCCACTGGAAAGACAGCATGGAAGGACATTATTACCGACAAATACTTTGCTGATCTTTCTGGGACCGGGAAAGCCAATATTGTGTTGTCAAAAGATGCGGATGACGGGAGACTGCGGATAATTACGGAGATTCCTTTAAAAAATCTTCTGGCTACCATCAGTAACATCAAACATGTGACGATCTGGTCTATTATGGTTTTCCTGTTTTTCATTGCTCTATTATCAATCCTGTTTAGCTATAAAATTACCAAACCGGTGCTGAATCTGCGCCGCAGCATGAAGCAGGTGGAGCTTGGCAATTATACATCCCTTATTCAGACTCCACTCGCAAACGATGAAATCAGTAATCTGGTTAAGAGCTATAACAAGATGATTGTTAAAATCAAGGAGCTTATTGAGGATGTTTATTTGGCCGGGTTAAAGCGCAAACAGGCTCAATTTCTTGCTCTACAAGCGCAAATTAATCCGCATATGCTTTATAACACGTTAGAATCAATCCGGATGAGGGCTGTGGTGAAAGAGCAGGATGACATTGCTGAAATGATCAAGATTTTGGCCCGTATGTTCAGACATTCTTTAGGCAAACAACATAAGCACAATCTAGTCAGGCATGAGGTAGAATATGCCGCGAATTTTTTATTTCTGCAGAATATCCGGTATGATAACCGGTTTGTTCTAGATGTGCGCTTGAGCGACAGAGTATTAGACACCTCCATTATTCCACTTGTTTTTCAACCTATCATTGAGAACAGCATCAAACACGGCTTTCACAATTACGAAAGTCAACTGCATATTACGATAGAGGAAGAATTCACTGAGTCAGGAGATGTCTTGATTCGAATTACGGATGATAGGTTCTCCATGACTGCCGATAAGGCATTAGAAATTAATGAACTTCTGTGCTTGTCTGATTCAGGTGGAATGTATCAGAGTACGGATGAAGGGAATGCTGACGGTGGGATTGGACTATACAATATAGCAGAACGTCTCAGGCTACAGTACGGTGAAACTTACGTTCTAAGGGTACGTTCGGATGAAGAGGCCGGAACAGTGGTGGAAATGCGAATTCCACTTCAGGATGACATCGAGGGGGAACTGAGTTGAACTATACTATAGTTTTGGTTGATGACGAAAAGGGGATTATTGATGGGTTAAAAGTCATTATACGACGTTACTTACCCCAGTGTGAAGTTATTGGCTTCGCTTACGATGGGGACGAAGGGTTTGAGCTTGTACGTCGTTTGCAGCCCCATATCGTAATTACAGATATCCGGATGTTGCAAGTTGACGGACTGGAGATGATTGAAAAGCTGAAAAAGGAAGGTATAGCCTCTAAGTTCATTATCCTCAGCGGTTATGCTGAGTTTGAGTATGCACGCAAAGGGATGTATCTGGGTGTAAGATATTATTTGAATAAGCCCATTGAGGAAGATGAACTTCAAGAATGCACGCAACAGATCATCAATGAAATTGAACAAGAGCGAATTAGCGGTGAATTGCTCACAGAATACCCGCCACCTGCTAAGGAATCATTTACTAGAAAAGATATTATTACTGAAATTAAGCACTATGTCGCCAATAATTTCGACAAGAATATAAGCCTTGCAGATTTATCTAACCGATTCTATTTGAATCTGAATTATTTAAGCCAACTCTTCAAAGAAAAAACCGGACAGAACTATCTCGAATATTTGACACAAGTCCGGATGGAGCGGACGAAGGAACTGCTTACCGGAACTGATCTGAAAATTTATGAAATTGCTCAAAGGGTAGGATATAACGATCCAACACATTTTTCAAAAGTCTTTGAACGTTTGGTAGGCTGTAAGCCGACTGAATACAGAAAATCTCAATGCTAGAAAGCTAAATACTGTCACTTCTGTGGAAGGAGCACTATAATGATTGAAAATCCAATACTTACAGGTTTTAACCCGGATCCATCTATAGTTCGTGTTGACGGGGACTATTATATCGCGACCTCAACATTTGAATGGTTTCCAGGTGTACAGATTCATCATTCAAGAGATTTGAAGCACTGGCGGCTACTTACTCATGTTCTTACAGAGGAATCACAGATTAATATGGTCGGAGATCCCGACTCTTGTGGAATTTGGGCACCTTGTTTGACATATGATAACGGTCTTTTCTATTTAATTTATACGGATGTAAAGAGCCGCTTAGGTGTATTCAAGGATACACATAATTATCTGGTCACATCTCCGTCTATTGAAGGTCCATGGTCTGATCCAGTCTATCTGAATAGCAGCGGATTTGATCCATCGCTTTTCCATGATGAGGATGGACGGAAATGGCTAGTCAACATGCTATGGGATCACCGCACTAAGCACAATTCATTTGGAGGCATCGTACTTCAGGAATATAGTGTGCAGCAGCGGAAACTGATCGGAGAGCGAAAGAATATTTTTCTGGGAACTCCAATCAAATCAACTGAGGCACCACATCTGTACAAGCGAAATGGATACTATTATTTATTGACCGCTGAAGGCGGTACCGGTTATGAACACGCAGCAACGATGGCGCGTTCTAAAAGTATAGAAGGACCTTATGAGATAGACCCGCAAAACCCGATCTTGACTTCTTCGAAACGGAAAGAGTTGTATCTCCAAAAAGCGGGGCATGGCTGTATAGTGGAAACTCAGGCTGGAGAATGGGCTATGGTACATTTGGTCGGAAGACCTGTAGCTGATGATTTCTGCATCCTTGGCCGTGAAACAGCTATTCAAAAAATGGAGTGGAATGAAGAGGGATGGCTTCGGATTAAAGGAGGGGACAATGCTCCGAATCATAGGATTCAAGAGTTTTCTTTGCCGGAGCATACTTTTCCAGCCGAGCCGGATACCGATCATTTCATTAGCAGTAAATTGGGTATCCATTGGAGTACGCTAAGGTTACCTGCAGAGGAAACATGGCTTACTCTGACGGAGCGTCCAGGCTATTTGCGCTTACGGGGTAGAGAATCTTTTAACTCGAAACATCGTCAGAGTCTTGTCGCCCGGCGCCAGCAAGGGATGAACTGTGAAGCGGAGACTATGCTGGAGTTTCAGCCGGATCACTTTCAGCAGATGGCCGGAATGGTATTATACTACGACACTCAAGATTATGTATATTTGCGGGTCAGCCGTGATGAACTCCTAGGCAAATGTCTTGGAATCGTCCGCTCTGTGAATGGAAAGTGGGAAGAGTTTTCTGATTCGGAAATTTCTATTGAACAAGCTGAGAGCTGCAAGTTGAAATTCGTCATCATAGGCCGGGAAGCCTGTTGTTATTATGCCATAAATGGTGGGGAATGGACGCCCATCGGTCCCAAGTTGGATATTCTGCATCTTTCAGATGAGGGCGGGGATTTTATAAGGTTTACAGGGAATTTTATAGGTCTATGCGTTCAGGATTTAAGTGGTACTGGCAAGCATGCAGATTTTGATTACTTCCGCTATACTGAGCAATCAATTAATCCTTCATAATACCGGTTATGTTGAGACATACACTCCGGATGGAGGCCAGAATGAAGTTTTAATTAATTTTCCTTGATTAATTCATCTTCATTTATTTAATCCCACCATTTAGGTCACCCAATATAATTTGGATGACCTTTTTTCTGTAGAAATTTACTTTTGAACTACATATTATTTAAACTAATTTCATTGGATTAGTGTAATATGGCTATATAGAAATAGGATGACTAAACATAACTTTTCAAATACTGGAAAGGAATGGAGGGGTTGTATTATGAACTTACTCAAAATATTAATAGGAATTGTGAATATTTTGAACTTTTTAACAATTATCTTTCCTAACAGGCTATTATTCATTCTTAGCTTTATAGCGGCGTTAGTGTTGGCTTCAATTGATATATACTTTAAGCCAACCAAAAGGAAGATCTTAATTTATATTTCCTCTGCAGTCCTGTTACTTATTTTGTATTTTTCTCTATAAAGCTGCTTGTATAGTTAATACATATCTTCAGGCACATGGTAAATAACTCAACGTGGAAAATGAAACTTTTTTTAAATGAGGCGTATGCCACGAACTTGACGTTTCTGAATTATCAAAAAAGACCATGTTCATAGAGATACCTCAATAATCTTATAGCTTATTCCTGCGTCAGCCGTGAGGGGTCACGGAACTCAGCGCCCGGATGGTGATCGGGCAGGCGGGAGGCACCTTTTCCGAATAGACGCTCCCTGAAGGTACCTTCCTCATATTCCTCTTTAAAAATACCCCGCCGCTGCAATACAGGGACGACCAGATCGATGAAGTCCTCATAGGAAGCAGGCAGAATGTAAGGCTCCAGATTGAATCCGTCGAGGTCTGTCTCTTCGACCCAGTATTGCATTTTGTCGGCCACTTCTTCGGGGGTGCCAATCACGGTCAAGCCGCGGAAGCCTTTCTGCAGGAAGTCCTCCGCTACCTCACGGACAGTCTTTTTCGTCTTGCTGTGCTTGGTAAACCGGTCGGTATGGGTCTGACCCATCTCGGTGTGGATATTCTCGAAATAGGAATCGGGATCGAGCTGGGTCAGGTCGATGCCTGTGACATTGGCATAGCTGGACAGCGTCGCTTCTGTACTCTGATAGGAGAGGTACTCCGCATGCTTGCGCTCGGCTTCCTCCTTGGTCCGCCCGACAACGACCGACAGACCCGTGAATACTTTAACGGCCGAAGGGTCGCGGCCATATTCGGCAGCTCTGCGGCGGATGTCGCTGATCTGATCCCGCAGCACTTCAAGGGTCGGCGCTTTCAGGAAGATGCCCTCGGCATGCTTGGCAGCGAAAGCGCGGCCCCGGTTCGAGCTGCCCGCCTGAAAGATAACCGGTGTCCGCTGCGGGGAAGGCTCGGTCCCGTGATAGCCTGTAAGCTTAAAGTATTTGCCTTCATGAACGATTTTGTGCACTTTGGCCGGGTCAGTGTATACGCGGTTCTCGCGGTCGATAAGCACGGCATCATCCTCCCAGCTGCCCTCGAACAGCTTGTAGCTGAGACTCATATATTCGTCCGCCATATCATAACGCTCGTCATGGGGCAGGAACAGATCCTCGCGTCCGAACAGGTCAGCAGCAGACTTGTTGCTTGTGGTCACGACATTCCAGCCAATCCGGCCGTTTGTAACATGGTCAAGCGAGGAGAAGCGCCGCGCATTCGAGTAGGGGGCTTCGTAGCTGGTCGAGGTCGTCATCGTGAATGCCAGATTCTTGGTAACCATGGCGAGCGCGGGAATAAGCATCATCGGGTCATTTCCGGGCAAGCCGGTTGCTTCCCGGAAGGCCATCTCCGTCCGCTGCTTCGGGTAGCCGTACGTATCGGCGAAGAACATGAAGTCGAACTTTCCTCTCTCAAGCAGCTGGGCGATGTTCTTCCAGTACTCAATCTTGCTGTAATGGACGCGCTGTTGGTCAGGATGTGCCCAGATCCCCTGGGTAAGATGGTTGACACTGTTGACCTCGAATACGCCGAGATGGATCTTTTTCATGTTAATTCCTGCCTTTCTTGGTGATTGGGTTGGAGGATGGCTCTAAATCAAATGGCATGCGGCAAAATGGCCGGCGGCCGCTTCCCTCTGGACCGGTGTCTCGGTGCGGCACCGGTCCATGGCGTACGGACAGCGGGTATGGAAGGCACATCCGGAGGGCGGGTCCAGCGGTGAAGGAAGGTCGCCCTCCAGAATGATGCGCTGGCGCCGTGCTGCCGGGTCCGGTACGGGAACAGCCGAGAGCAGGACTTGTGTGTATGGATGAAGCGGGTTCGCGAACAGGCTGTCTGTATCCGCCTCCTCAACCAGCTTGCCAAGATACATAATCCCGATGCGGTCGGAGATGTGCCGGACGACAGCAATGTCGTGGGCGATGAACAGATAAGTGAGCTTCAGCTCGGCCTGCAGCCGGCGCATCAAGTTAATGATCTGAGATTGGATAATAACATCGAGTGCGGATACGGGCTCGTCGCAGATGACGATCCGCGGATTAAGGATGAGCGCGCGGGCAAGTCCAATCCGCTGCCGCTGTCCGCCGGACAGCTCGTGGGGCAGCCGGTAATAGTGTTCCATCTGCAAGCCAACAGTGTGGAGCATCTCCATCGCATGCAGGGTCCGCTCCTTTGGCGTACCGATGCGGTGAATGGCCAGTGCCTCCTCCAGCGCCTGACCGATAATCTGGCGGGGATTCAGAGAGGAGAAGGGGTCCTGGAACACCATCTGCAGCTCACGGCGGTAGGTCTGAAACGCTTTGCGCGGCTGCTTGAACAGGTCGACCCCCTGATAGAACGCTTCTCCCTCTGTAGGCTCTGTCAATCGGAGCAGCGACTTGCCCAGCGTGCTCTTGCCGCAGCCGGATTCCCCGACCAGTCCGTACGTCTCTCCTTCCCGGAGGTCAAAGGAGACACCGTCGACGGCCTTGACGACGGACTGGCGGAAGCCTGCCTGATTTGCGGCGGAGTAATATTTCTTCAGACCGTTGACCCGCAGAAGCGGCGCGGCCGCTAATTCCCTGTGTTTTATCGTTGTCGTTATCATCTGTCAGGCCTCCATTCCACTCAGCTTACCGGCATGCCAGCATCTGACTAGGTTATCGCTGCCCGGCAGCGCGGCAAGCTCAGGCATAGCGGTCCGGCACTTGTCGTCCGCATAGGAGCAGCGCGGCGCGAACCGGCAGCCCTGCGGAATCTGATCAAGGGAGGGGACACTTCCCGGAACGGCAGCCAGCTCTTGTGAGCGGTCTCCGTCCAGACGGGGAACCGATTGCATCAGCCCGATCGTGTAAGGATGAAGCGGCTTCTCGAACAGGGTACGGACGTCGCCGCTCTCGACCACCTGGCCAAGGTACATGACGACGACCCGGCTGCATGCTTCGGCCACGACGCCAAGGTCATGTGTGATGAGCATGACGCTCATGCCCATCCTGCGGTTAAGGTCTAAGATCAGCTCCAGAATCTGTGCTTGAATGGTTACGTCCAGTGCAGTCGTCGGCTCATCGGCAATGAGCAGCTGCGGCTCGCAGGCAAGAGCGATGGCAATCATAACGCGTTGGCGCATGCCGCCTGAGAGCTGATGGGGATATTCGCGTGCTCTCCGTTCGGGAGCAGGAATACCGGTTAGCCGCAGCAGCCCGACGGCCTTAGTCCAGGCCTCTTTTTTGCCAATGGGCCGGTGCAGCCGCAGCGTCTCTACGATCTGCTCTCCAATGGTGTGAACCGGATTCAGAGAGCTGAGCGGGTCCTGAAAGATCATAGAAATTTCATTGCCGCGGACACTGCGCATCTGTTTAGGGGTGAGCTTAAGCAGATCAATGCCGTTGTAGCGAATCTCCCCTTCGTAGCCAGCGAGCCTTTTCTCGTCGAATAGCCGCAGTACGGACTGGGCAGTGGCACTTTTGCCGCACCCGGATTCCCCGACGATCCCTACGACCTCTCCTTTGCCCACCTCGAATGATACCCCGTCCACCGCCGGTATCCGGCCGCGTTCCGTATGGAGCTGAGTCTTAAGCTCTCTAATCTGCAGTAGCGGCTCGTCCGCCGCAGCGGAACCCGCTTGAAACGGAACGGGACGCTGTTTCAGCGGTTGGACCAAGCGTTTGGTCAACGAACGGCGGGCATGGGGATCAAGCAGATCCCGCAGCCCGTCGCCGAACAGGTTCATCGCGAGCACGACGAGGACAAGGGCAAGGCCGGGAAAGAGGGTCATCCATGACGAGTTGTAAATATACAGCTTGCCGTCCGACAGCAGGTTTCCGAGACTTGGCGTCGGAGCGGGAATGCCTGCACCAAGGAAGCTGAGCGCCGCCTCCACGATAATTGCCTCGGCAAAGATGAAGGAGCCTTGAACAATAAGCGTGGACAGGGAGCCGGGCAGAATATGCTTCCAGATAATCCGGTTGTGTGACGCGCCCAAGGTATGCATGGCTTCAATATAGGTCGTCTCCTTGGCAGTCAGCACCGAGGAACGGACGATCCGGGCAATGGAAGGGACGAAGACAATGATCAGGCAGAGGATCAGATTGCCGACGCTCGGTCCTAGTGCGGCCATCATTGCTATCGCCAGCAGCACGGCCGGAAAAGCGAATAGACCATCCATCACGCGCATCAGAATTTGATCCAGCCATTTGAAATAGCCGGCGTACAGGCCAATTACGAGACCAATTGCCGACGAACCAAGCGCGACCGCGAAGCCGACTTCGGCCGACATCCGCGTTCCGTATACGACCCGTGTCAACAGGTCGCGGCCAAAGTTGTCCGTACCGAACGGATATACGGCGCTTGGAGCCTTAAGGCGGTTGACGACGTCGATGGCGTAGGGATCGCGGCTTGCGATCCAAGGCGCGAACAGCGAAACGGCAGCGACCAGTGCAATGAGCACACTGCCGGTAACCGCGGCCCTGTTGACCAAGAATCTCCGCACGAACAGTTTGCGGTTCTCCCGCTTCAGGCGGAGCCTGCGGGCAGCCAATTCATCCGCCTTTATGTCCAATAGGGGCATTAGCAATAGTTCTCCTTTCCCTCCGTTATTTGAGTCTGACCCTCGGATCGACGATCGTGCAGAGCAGATCCACGACGAGATTGACCATTACATAAGCGAAGGCGACGAACAGGATAACCCCTTGGATAACCGCGTAATCCCTTCGCTGTACCGAGTTGACAAGCAATTGTCCCATACCGGGGATATTAAAGATGGATTCAATGACGGCTGCTCCGGCAAGCAGAGCGCCAAATGATCCGCCAATTACCGTCAATATCGGCAGCAGCGCGTTGCGCAGGACGTGACGGTATACGATGCCCTGCTCGCTGACGCCTTTGGCAAGCGCCGTCTTGACGAAGCCTTCGTTCAACACTTCAAGCATCGAGGAGCGGGTAACTCTTGCCAGCAAGGCGGCCTGGACAATGCCGAGCGAGAGGGCCGGCAGGATCAGATACTTCAGGTGTGTTATCAGGCCGTCAGAGAGCGGCTTGTAACCGGACACGGGAAGCCACTTAAGTTGTACGGAAAAAAGCAGCACCGTGAACATGCTGAGTACGAACCCGGGAACCGTGATGCCAAACAGCGAAAATCCTGTCAACGCCTTGTCCGCAAGCTCTCCTCTTCTGGAGGCTGCACGAACACCGAAGGGAACCGCGATGACAATGGCGATAATCTCTGCCAGCACGGCAAGCGAGAAGGTCGGGCCCAGATGCTCGGCCAGCGCTGTGTGGACCGGCTGCCTCATGAAGTAGGAGTCGCCAAGCTCACCTTGCAGCGTATGTCCGATCCACCGCAGATATTGCGGGAGAAGAGGCAGGTTCAGACCCATTTGCTCCCGCAGCGCCTCAATCGTTTCCGGACTGGCGCCATCGCCAAGCATGACGGCAGCCGGATCACCGGGAATCAGATAGATGATGAGGAAGACGATCACGGACAGGACGAAGAGTACAGGAATCATGGCCAGCAGCCGTCTTGTGATGTAAAATGCCAAGAATGGCGCCTCCTTCCAGGCGGGTAATGAAGGACAAGGGCCGCATGCAATCCCTGGGGGATTCATGCGGCTCCTGTTTGCTTTATTTGGACAGTTTCGTATTGGCCAGGTTTGGATAACCTGCCAGCGTGGTCAATCCTGTCAGCTTGTCACGTGTTGCGCTCTGGGAGTAGGTGTCACCGATCTTGACGGCGGCGAGATATTCCCACTCGTATTGCTGCAGCGCATCGTTGGCTGTCTTGATCTCCTCCGGTGTGGAAGCTGCGGTCAGCTGCTTGGTCAGCTCAGCGAGCTTAGCATCTTCAGCGAAGCCGTAGGTCGGATTCAGGTAGAGCAGCTGGGAAGGGGTGGATGGCATTGTGAACAGTCCAACATAGATGTCCCAGGCGTTCGGGTCAGCGCGTTTTTTCAGCAGGGTCGCGAAGTCGTTGATATCCAGCTTGGTCTTCACACCGATGGCTTCAAGTTCCTTCTGGAGGACGATTGTTGCGTTATAGAAGGAGCCGCCGAGCTCTTTGGTCGTAAGCAGGTTTACTTCCTGGCCGCTGTAGCCGGCTTCTTGAAGCAGCTGCTTCGCCTTATCCGGATTCTTCTGATTATAGTTCTCCTTGCCGGCTTCGCTGTACCAGGTCGTATTCTCCGGATACATGTAGCTCGGGTTGAGGCGGTACAAGTCCGGAGAATTCACTGTTCCAAGCAGAATCTCGTCGGCGTCCAGCACGGCGGCTACCGCTTCGCGGTATTTGACGTTCGAGAACAGCGGAGACTTCTTATTGAACACAAGGTTGATATCCGATCCGAGGTTCTTGTTCACCGTCACACCTGCAAGGCCTTCAACCTGCGGCAGATTGTCCAGGGTGACATCAACGTAATCGTAAGTGCCCGCGAGGAACGAAGAGAAACGTGTCGCGCTGTCTGTGACGATATCGAAATAGATATCCTGGAGATAGGCCTCCTTCTTGCCGGAGAGACCGGAAGCGGGGGTGTCGACGGATTGATAGTCATCGAACTTTGCAACATGTACGTACTGGTCCTGCTTCCATTCGATGAGCTTGAACGGGCCGGTACCGATGTATTCCTTCACGCCGTCCGGACCGGCTGCCTCTACGACTTCATTGGGCAAGATCGCGGCATTGTTAAGCACATGGCTTAATTGAGAGATAATGTCGTTGCGCGGCTCGCTCAGCGCAAGCTCGACGGTGTAATCATCTTTTATCGTAAACTCAGATTCTCCCAGCGAGGCTTGCGCACGGCCGGTCAGTGACTTCCAGCGGTTGAGGGAAGCAGTGACATCCTCCGCCTTCAGCTCTTTGCCGTTGTGGAACTTGACACCCTGACGCAGATGGAAGGTATACGTCTTGCCGTCCTCGCTCAGGTCGTAGGATTCAGCCAGCATCGGAACCGGATTGAAGTTGGCATCGAAGGCGAACAGCCCTTCAAAAATATTCAGCGTTACATACACATTGGTATTAAGCGACAAGTGCGGGTCCAGCGTCGGCACCTGCTGGGCGAGCGGGAAGCGCAGCTCTGACGCCAGGTTCTCCGGGGCCGGCTCAGCCGTTCCGGGAGCGCTGGTATCCGCGCCTGAGGCTGCATTGTTATTACCGTTGCCCGAAGAGCAGCCGTATACGGCGAGCAGCGAGACAAGCAGCAGTACGAAAATGGAATGGCGGTATAGCTTATTCATCTGGTTTCTCCCCTTAGTTTGTCGTCTAAACTTTATTAATCCAATTAGTATAATCGGATTTAATATATTAAAATTAAATATATATGATTTTTTTAAAGATGTATATTGAATCCTTTTAATGGATGCGATCAATAAAACTAAAGTCTGAGAGGATTACGGCTAGGAATCCCAGTCCAGCAGCTTGTCCGCCGCCCGTACGAACAACCGGACACCGGTTTCCAGTGCGGATTCATCGAAAGTGAATTTCGGATGATGATGGGGGTATACAATGCCTTTATCCGGATTGCCGGCGCCGATGTTGACGAACGTACCGGGCACCTTCTGCTGATAGGCGGAGAAATCCTCACCGCTCATGCCTGGAGGTGTATGGATGACGGCATTCTGCCCGACCAGCTCACCCGCAGCTTCTTCAAGGATACGGGTGAGCGCTTCATCGTTAACGACGGGCTCATAGCCGAGGACGTAATCGAATTCGAACTCAGCGCCATGCGCCGCCGTAATGCCCTGCACAATGCGCAGTAATTGTTCATGCGCATCCCGGCGGACCTGCTCCCCAAAGCTGCGGACAGTGCCTTTGAGAATAGCTGTGTCCGGTATAACATTGTGGGATGCCCCGGCAGTGAACTGAGTCACAGAGACAACTAACCGGTCCAGGGGATTCGTGTAGCGGGAGACAATATGCTGCACGTTCGCCACGATCTGGGCGCCGACCGCGATGGTGTCGACAGCCCGGTGGGGGAAGCCGGCATGGCCGCCGTAGCCTTTGATTACAATGGTGAAATTGTCCGGTGAAGCGGCCATGTCGCCGTAGGCTATACCAATCTGCCCGACCGGCAGCTGGGAGGCCAGGTGTTCGCCGAAGACCCAATCCACGCCGTCCATCACCCCCGCCCCGACCAGCTCAATGGCACCGCCCGGCGGCAGCTCCTCGGCATGCTGGAAGATGAAGCGGATCTCGCCGTGCAGCTTGTCCCGCCGCTCTGTAAGCAGCCGGGCCGCAGCCAGCAGCATGGCTGTATGGCCATCATGGCCACACGCGTGCATGACGCCCGGTTTGCTCGAAGCGAACTCGAATTCGTTCTCCTCCAGAATCGGCAGGGCGTCCATATCTGCACGCAGAGCAAGAATCTTGCCCGGCTTCGCGCCGGTCAGCTGTGCGACAACGCTGGTCGGCGTCGGGTGGCTGAGCTCAAGTCCGCCGAAGCTTGCGAGCGTATCAGTAACGAAGCGGGCGGTGTTCTCCTCCTGGAAGGAGAGCTCGGGATGGCGGTGGAGATGCCGCCGCCAGGCAACGAGCTGCTCCGCCAGACCCTCCGGCCAGTCTTCCCGATTATTCGTTTGCCCTGTCATAGGAATCACCCCTCTCTGTCTGATGCGTATACTGCCTATTCTCTCTCATAGGCCTGCAGGGCGTTTACGCGGTGGGCCATTGCGGAACCGGCTTTGAGCACCGTGGCCACAAGGGTTGTCTCGGCCAGCTCTTCTAGGGTAATGCCTGCCTCCTTGGCGCGGCGGGTGAAGATTTCGATGGAATACGCGCTGCCTTCGACGAGCGCGGCTCCGACCGCAATCAGCAGCTTCTCTTTTTCCGGGATACTTCCGCCGCTCAGTGAAATCTGCAGGAATTCGTGGAATCCGTTGTAAAGGTCCCCGTTCACGTCCTCAAGCTTGTCAGCGAGTTCGATATTGGAGAGCGGGAAGAGATCGGCATCCGTGCTGCCTTGGAACGCCTTCAGCGCATTCGAAGCGTTGAAGAAGGCGGAGTGGGCTTTGACGGCAGCGGCAACAGTCACCGATTCGAAGATTTCCTCGAAGGTGGTTTGCTCGGACTTGGACTTGCCGATGTGGGCTTCGATGCAGTAAGGGCATCCGGTGATATGCGATACGGCAACTGCAATCAGCTCCTTAGTCTTCACAGTCAGCACTCCGGCTGCAAGAGCCTGCTTGTTGAATTCGCCGAATGCCTTGAAGCCTTCGGGAGAGTATGCGAACAGCTTGGCGGAGAAACTCGGGGTGTGGCGGGTATACAGGCTGTTGTTGCTTTCCGGAACTGCGCTGCTTGGATTATTCATAATAGAGCCTCACTTTTTATGGTATTTTTTAATTCATTGTAATCCGCTTGGATTATTTAATGGCTTGTCTGCTATAATAGGGGAAAAGCAACGAGTTGTATAATTGAAATATATAAAGCTTCGGTTTATAAATAGTAAATCGTTGTGATTGGGAGGTGTGACGCGCTTGGAAATTCGACTTATCAAAACCTTTCAAACCATCGTGAAGCTTGGCAATTTTCAACGGGCGGCGGAGGCGCTGCAGTACTCACAGCCCACCATTACGATTCAGATCAAAAAACTGGAGGAAGAGCTTGGTGTCAAGCTGTTTGAGCGGGGCAAGACCATTACACTGA
The DNA here is from genome assembly GCF_000802655.2 of Paenibacillus sp. IHB B 3415. Classification (NCBI taxonomy): domain Bacteria; kingdom Bacillati; phylum Bacillota; class Bacilli; order Caryophanales; family Paenibacillaceae; genus Paenibacillus; species Paenibacillus sp. IHB B 3415. The sequence continues at coordinate 169,535 of NZ_JUEI01000006.1, forward strand.
CGACGGCGGGCCGCCTGTTCCATGAGAGAGCAGGGTCGCTGCTGCAGGAATACGATGATCTGAACGTCGCGCTGGTTGATTTCATTCAGGGGGAGACCGGCCTTATCCGTGTCGGCGCTTCTGAGCCGTCAGCCAGCAAACGCCTGCCTGACATCCTGGCATCCTTCACCCGGCAGAAGACGAAGGTGCAGACCAAGGTGACGATCGGTACAACGAAAGAGCTTGCCGGCATGCTGCTGGAGGACAGGCTTGACCTGGTATTGTGCAACCAGCCCGATCCGCACCTGGAGCTGGAGTTCTACCCCCTGCTCAAGGAGACCTTCAAGCTGATCGTACCTGATGATCATCCGCTGGCCGGGCGGGAGGATCTTCATCTTAAAGACCTGAAGGATGAGAAATTCCTGTTCACCCCCGGCTCCTGCGCTTTCCGCATCCGGATTGAAGAGATGATTACCAAGCATATAGGCAAGCTTCGCCAGAGCAGTATAGAAGTAGCGGGCATTACCGTGATCAAATACTTTGTCCAATCGAAGCTGGGCATTGCGCTTGCGCCGGAAGTGGCGGTAATGCCGCCGATCCCGGGTACAGTGGTGAAGGATGTAGCCGATCTGATGGAGGGGCCTTCCCTTGGAATTCTGACCCGCCGTAATCAGGCTTCCATGAGCCGGATCAGCCAAGGGCTGGTAGAGGAGATCAAACGGATGTATGCCTGAAACAGCTTTGCCCCGGGCGGGTGCAATCATTGCATTCGCCGGGGGCTTTTGTGCGAAAAGGGGCGGACTTTACTATTTCTAATTGCCGGATTCACTTCTTTCTATTGTACATTCGCCTTGGCATCGGATATCCTCTGTACTTAAAGATATTCATATTCTGTTAACAAACGAATCATAGAGCAGGAAGGAATGAGTTCTCAGGTGAAAAAAATCCATCTAGGCATCTTCGATATCAACACGCTGAATCAGATGACTCAGGGCTTGTGGGCACATCCGGATAATCAGTCCTACCGGTATAAGGAGCTGAATTTCTGGATTGAGCTGGCCCAGCTTCTGGAGCGGGGGTTGTTCGACTTCATGTTCTTTGCCGATTCGTACGGCTATCCCAATCATAAGAGGGAGCTCACCTACCGGGAGGCGGTGTATGCGCCAACCAATGACCCGATGCTCCTGATCCCCGCGCTGGCTGCGGCGACTAAACATCTGGCCTTCGTGACTACGGCATCTCCCGTGTATGAGCTGCCTTTCCCGAACGCCCGCCGGTTCTCGACACTGGATCACCTCACCAATGGCCGGATCGGCTGGAACGTGGTTGCCACAGGAGGGATCAGCGGGGCGGAGGCCTTTGGCCGAAGCGGCATTCTGCCGCACGACGAGCGCTATGAGCAGGCGGAGGAGTTCATGGAAGTCAGCTACAAGCTGCTGGAAGGCAGCTGGGAAGACGATGCGGTTACAGTTGACAAGCTCAGCCGCCGCTATGCCGATTCTTCCAAGGTGCATATCGTCAAGCATGAAGGGCGTTACTTCCAGATGACCGCAGCCCACTCAAGCGAACCGTCGGTTCAGCGGACACCGGTTCTCTTCCAGGCGGGGAGCTCGGACCGTGGACGCGATTTCGCAGCCAAACATGCGGAAGGCGTCTTCCTCAAAGCCCCTACCGTCGAGGCACTGCGCGCACAAGTGCAGGATATCCGCCGGCGGGCGGCAGCCTATGGGAGAGGCCCGGATCAGATCAAGATCTTCACCGGCTTGTCCGCCGTCGTCGGACGGACGAAGGAGGAAGCGCAGCGGAAGCTGGAATCCTACCGGAGTTATGCCAGCAAGGAAGCGGCACTGCTCACCTATGAGACCTCAACGGGCATTGACCTTACAGCCCTTGACCCGGACGCGCTGTTCACCAATTTGCAGACGGAGCAAGGCCGCACCCATACGGAAAGATACACGAAGCACAGCGGCTTCATTCCTACGGTGCAGGACGTCATTGACAACTTTTCGGCCAAGGAATTCCGGGGGATTACTGTGGCGGGCACAGCAGAAGAGATTGCAGACCAAATGCAGTATTGGGTGGAGGAGACGGGAGTGGACGGCTTCAACTTAGAACGTTACGTGCTGCCCGGAGGACACCGCGACTTCATTGAGCAGGTTGTGCCTGTGCTGCAGCAGCGGGGGATATTCCGTGAGCGGTACGAGGAAACGACGCTCCGTGAGCGGCTGTTTGGAAAGGGAGCAATGCGCCTGGCGGATACACATCCGGGGGCAGCTTTCCGGAGGCTTGAGGAATAGAGCTTAGCATTGAAACGTTTTTAAAATGAGGCGTATGCTACGAACCTTGAATAAAGGAAAGAGTGAGACAAGCGCGCTTGAAGCGCCCGGTCTCGCTCTTTTTTTTGGAGATAGAAGGTCAGATTATAAATTTACCCGGCTGGATTTGGAGTACTTCCGCAACAATCCGCTGTTGCAAAAATGCAATTTGCGGAATATCGGTACAGAAGCGGCCAAGAAATTAAGTGTGGACCGGTCGGTTATTTACAGGAAGCTGAAGAAAATGGAAGAGGTGCTGCGGAATTAATTGAACCCATTTCCATGAAATGCCGTAGAAACAACTATATCTACTATTTCATGGAATGGAGTGAAGTGAATGAAGTTGTCATTATTGCGTAACCGTTCTGCCTTTTGGACGAGGACAGTGCTTGCTGCTGCCCTGATTCTGACGCTGGCGGCCCCGGCAGTACAAGCGTCTGCCGCTCCTCCGGCATCTGCACCACCGGCGTCTGTAACCGGACAAGCCAAACCGCTAACGACGGAGAATGCCGCAGCATTCCTCAAGCAATTCTTCAGCTCGGATGATGTGAAAGCGCAGCTTGCCGGTGCGGTTGTCATTGTGGTTAAGGATGGCAAGACGGTGATTGAAGAGGGCTTTGGCTACGCTGACAAGGCGGCCAAAACAGCGGTAGACCCGGATGAAACGGTCTTCCGCATGGCCTCGGTATCCAAAACCTTTACTGCCGCTGCCGCCATGCAGCTGGTAGAGCAAGGCAAAATCGATTTGAAAGCGGATTTTCAGACCTATACCGGACCGATTGTCTTCGACAATCCCTTTGGCGTTCCGGTAACGGTGGAGGATCTGCTGACCCACACCACCGGCTTCCGGATTCAGGACCCGAAGCCGGAAGATATCAACGATGATTTCGAAACCAAGGTATCGATTGAAGATTATGTGCTGCGGAATATGCCGCCGGTTGTCCGTGAGCCGGGGACTTCCTACATGTATGACAACTTCGCTTCATTGCTGCTCGGTCTGGTGGTGGAGAAAGCCAGCGGCGAGCCTTATGAGGATTACATGGAGAAGCATGTGTTTGCCCCGCTGAATATGAATTCAAGCGGCTTCCTGCTGGAAGGCAAGCTGAAAGAAGAGCTTGCTACCGCCTATGATGCCACCGGCAAGGCGCTTGATCTGTATACAGTAACTCCGACTGTTATGCCGCATGGAGGTATGCTCTCTACTGCGGATGATATCGGCAAGTTCATGACGGCTTTTCTGAATGGGGGCGCTTCCGGGAATAACCGCATTCTGGCTGCAAGTACCGTAGATGCCATGGAAGAATACCGTTCCTCCATCCATCCGTTACTGCCGAACACCACCTACGGCTTCGAAGCACCGATTCAGCTTCCCGGTGCAGGCAGCAGCCCCAAGATTATCACCAAAGCAGGCGATTTAATCGGCTTCAGCACTTATATGTTCCTGATCCCGGAGCAGAACACCGGGGTGTTCATTGCCTATAATCAGCAGAGCGCACTGCGGGAAATGTTCTATCCGGCGTTCATCCAGGCGTTCTTCCCGCAATACGCCGCACCGGCGAAGCTGGACACCTTCCAGCCGTTGAGTGCAGAAGCTCTGGATGCGTTCACCGGATACTATGCGGATCTCCGTCTCAAGAGCCTGGTCTCTACAGTTGCTGTGCATGAGAGTGCGCTTACCATTAGCGATGCCTTGCTGGGCACCCGCCAGCTGCGCCAGGTAGACGATAATCTGTTCATTGATGAGCTTACCAAGAAATTTACCGGTTTTGAATTGACGCCGGGCGGACAAGGAGCTTATCTGAAAGAGCCGTACCTTAATCCTTACAGCTATGCGCAGAAAGGGCCGGATGGCGTTGGTTATGCGGATGTCTCTGCGAGCCATCCTTATGCGATTCCGGTTATGATGCTGCAGTCGCTGGGCTATCTGCCGAATGATGTGACGCTCCGCTTCGAGCCTGCGGCGGGAATTACGCGTGCCCAGTATGTGCGGCTGATGCTGGAGAGCAGCAGTGTCAAAGAGAGCAAGACCACGAAGCTGGCGTTCCCTGATCTGCAGGGACATCCGGATGCCGGCTATATACAAATGGCTGTAGAACTCGGAATGGTGGAGGGAACAGCGGGCGGAGAATTCCAGCCTGACCGGGTCATCTCCCGCCAGGAGGCGGCGGTCATGGTATGGAGACTGCTCAGTGCACAGTACCCGGATAAGCTGTTCCAGGATGTGAAGCTGGCCGGTAATACGGATAAATGGGCAGCTCCGGCAGTAAAGATGGCCGTAGCTCTGGGCTTATACGGACCGGACATCAAGGCGGATGCCAAAGGCGCTGTTGACTTCAAGTCCAGAGAAGCCCTAAGTAAACAGGAGAATGCTGCCATTCTGTATGCCCTGTTCACGAAGCCGATGGATCAGATCGTGGCTGGACTGGCGGAGAAATCCGGCGAAGCGGGTAAATAATCTTTACTCAAAGAAGAGCACATTCTAAAGGATGTGCTCTTTCTTTGTATTCAAATGTACTTCTTCAACAGCAGCTTGTTGAACCCATAGAAACATCTGGACAGAAAACATCTTTTAGGTTAAAAATTTAATCTTTGGCGGAATTCACTGTATATCATTTGGTTCGTGTGGATACCTTAATGAATCGCGCAGGCTACATGCTGTGATATTAAGTTAATTGAAAAAAATTGATTGAGGAGTGATTAGATGAAGGTTTTGGTTGTAGGTTCGAATGGTCAAATTGGCCAGAGACTCATCAGACTTTTGAAAGAAAGCAGTGAGCACACAGTCCGTGCAATGGTTCGGAAACAAGAGCAAGCGGATGCTTATGAAAAACAAGGCATAGAAACGGCTCTTGCAGACTTAGAAGGGAGTGTAGATTCCATTGCAGATGCCGCAAAGGAATGCGATGTTATCGTATTTGCTGCCGGTTCTGGTGGTAAAACGGGAGATGATAAAACGCTGTTAATAGATCTTGATGGAGCCGGAAAAGCAATTGAAGCAGCTGAACAAGCAGGCATTGACCGATTTATTATGGTAAGTGCAATACAGGCAAATAATCGGAAAAACTGGCATAAGAATATCCTGCCCTATTATGCAGCGAAGCATTATGCAGATAGAGTATTGGAAAGCAGCAGTTTGAACTACACAATCATAAGACCCGGCATTCTTTTGAATGAATCCGGTACTGGCAAAGTGGCTGCAGCAGAGAACATCGTCTATGGTAGTATCCCTCGTGACGATGTAGCACTTGCTATTGTGAAGGCTTTAAGTGAGAAGAACACCTATAGAAGGACATTTGATATAATTTCTGGTAACGACCCAATTGATGATGCATTGAAAAAAATCTAAAGATGAATCACTCTGGATATTCCAGTAATGGCCGTTGGAAGGCTTGATGAGATTCTAAAATAGAAAGTGAGACAGCTCTTTGCAATGAAGTAAGCTGCTGTTTCCTATAAAGTTAGAATATCTACTCCCATAGCTGGCAGCATCACCTTCTGCTCCGATCTCTTGCTCGTCAACAAGCTGCGATAGGGAACGTCAAGCGTAACCTCTCGTTGCTCATTCGTCAAATTGATCAGGAACAGGAAGCTATCCTTACCCTTCGATCGAATCGACAGCTCGACACCTTCCGGCAGCTGGAGCTTGGGCGCAAGGTCCTTTTCCTTCAATATTCCTTCGAACAGCTGATAGAAATACGATGGCTCCGGCCAAGTGCCGACATAATACACTTCACCTTCACCAAGCTTATTGACAGTAACTGCCGGTATCCCCTCGTAAAAGTCGTTGTCATACCAGGCAATCGGTTCTGCTCCTCGCAGTTCCAGCAGATCGCACCATTGCTTCGCAGCGAATGTCTGGCCCTCCGCGTTCCGAATCCGATGCTCGCTGTTGCCAATCGCATCATACTCACTAACGACAACCCCCGCTGCGTCCGCCAGCAGCCCCGGGAGAGGCAGCATCTCACATACATTCCTCATGTTCTTCACACCTGTCCGATTGGTGAGGACCACCGTGCCGCCCCCGGCTGCGAAGCGCTCCAGCCGCTGCACTATTGCTTCATTTAACAGAAAGAGGGAAGGGACAATGACCAGCTTGTAGCCATCGAGCTCCTCGGTCCAGTTGATAACGTCCGTACCGACGCCCATTTTCAAAAATGCATTGTGCATAGAGGATAAGTTGTCCATATAATGCATTCCCCCCTCCGCTTGCGCCTGGAGGGAAAGCGCCGTATGCTGATCATGCGAATGCAGAATCGCAACCTGGGTAACGATTGTTGAGCCGGCCAGCAGTTCTCCCAGCTGGTTCACCTCACGAGTAAGCTCTGCGAACTCCCTGAACCTCCGTCCAGGAACATTGCTATGGTCGATAAGCCCATGCCAGAACTGTTCGGCTCCGGCAGCAGCATTCCGCCAGCGGAAATGAACGACCATGTCGGCGCCGCGGGCGATTGTCTGCCAGGATCGGGCGCGGATCAGTCCGGGATAAGGGGTGCGCTGAATTGGCATCCAGGCGCCCTGCGCTCCGCTCAGCTGCTCCATGACCCAGAAATTGCGGCGCTTGATGCCGCGAACCAAGTCTAGCGATAGCGCTCCGTTCCTCGGAAACCGGTCGCCATAATCACGATACAGCTCATTCGGATAATAATCGACCGAGGCGAAGTCCAGCTCTTTGTAGAGATCATAATAGTCCAGGCTATTCGGGTATTGCCACATGTTATGCGTCACGAATTGGCCTGGACAGTTGCTGCGTAGAATTTCAAGCTGCCATCCCAGCAGATAGCCTACGCTGTCCGAGCAGAACCGCTTGTACTCCAGAAGGTAGGAAGGATTCATCGGCTTGCTGGTACCAAGTGGCGTCGTTACCTCGGCCCAGCTGCTGTACTCCCCGCTCCAGACGACCGTGCCCCACTCCCGGTTCAGCTCTTCCAGACTGGAATAACGCTTTTGCAGCCAAGCGACAAATGCACGATTGCACGTATCGCAATGGCATTCCTGGTAGTGCATCTCGTTATCGATTTGCCAGCCAATGACGGCGGGATGCTTCGCATAGCGCTGTGACATCGCTTCCACAAATTTGGAGCCCAGTATTCTCAAGGAATAGCTGTTGTTGCAACGATGTCCACGCACACCCGGCCGGATGATTTGACGTTGCTCATCCATTGGCAGCACATCCGGATAACGGGTTGTCATCCAATTCGGCGGGGTATTGGTAGGGGTGCATAACACAATCTCCATGCCGCGCGCGGCGAATACTTCTATAGCCGAATCCAACCATTCAAAGCGATAATCACCCTCGGTCGGTTCCATTCGGCTCCAGGCGAACTCCGCCATGCGTACAACAGCAACCCCCGTCTCTTGCATAAGCGCTGCATCCTTCTCCCATAGCTCAGGAGTCCATTGCTCTGGATAATAATCAATTCCGATCTTAATCGTCATCCTGTAATCTCCTTTGTTCATCAATATATTGCGATTATATGCTATATTAATTGGAGTGAATATCTTAAATAATTAATGCGATATAATAATATTAAGATTTAGGAGAGTTGGAGGCATGCCTCATCCCAATCGCGCTTTTCCCGTACTATCCGCCCGGGACAAGCTGCTCCCTTTTTATTTGCTTGGTATTGGTCTGCATCATGAACAGGAGCATATACGCCGAGACCCGGGCATTCAGGACTATCAGTGGATTCAATGCCGCAGTGGCGAGGGCAAGCTCAAGCTGAGTGAAACGGAGCATATCGTCAAGCAAGGCATGGGCATGCTGTTGTTCCCCGGCCAGAAGCACGAATATTATGCTTTATCAGGGAGCTGGGAAGTCGACTGGATCATCTTCGATGGCAGCGGGTCAGCGGGCTTGTTTGAAACAGTCGGCATTGTAGACACATGCGTATTCACGCTCGCATCACCTGAATATCTTTTATCCCGATTGCGGGAGCTGCTGCAAGCTGCTCTTACGCCGCAAGCACAAACGTTAAACAATTATGCCTGCTCCGCCATCCTCTATACTTTATTGACAGAGATTATTCAGCGCGTCTCTGTCGAGGGCAGTGATACCGTCGGTCAGCAGTATGAGCGGTTAAAGCCGGTCATGGACTACATTGACCAGCATTATGCTGAAGAGATTACTTTGCAGACGCTCGCCGGTCTGATGTGCGTCACGCCGGAATACTTCTGCCATTTGTTCAAGAAGACGACAGGCATTCGTCCCATCAGTTATATCAATCAGGTAAGGATCAATAAGAGCAAGGAACTGCTGCTCGACAATGTGCAGTGCGGGATGCAGGATATTGCTCATCAAGTCGGCTTTGAATCTGCCAGCTATTATGGCGCAATCTTCAAGAAGCTGGAACGGCTCACACCCGGCGCCTTCCGCCGCAGCTACCAGAAGTCGTAGCATATATACGATCTTCATCTAACATACTATAGAAATTCAGGACGGGGGTTTACTCCTCGCGTTAAGACAGGCGGCAAAATCAAAAGGGGATAGTTGCTTCTAGAGTTTGATATTTCGGAAATTAAGCACGGTGTTCCGTTACTGCGTGTGTATTTGCATTAAATAACAAGCAGGGCTTGAAATCATGAGATTTCAGGCCCTGCTTTCTGTGTTCTTTCAAACTTCCGGTTACATTTTACTTCGAACCCCAAATCGACTTGTTGTTGGTACCGATCAAGGAGAAGGTCATCACTTCATTGTGGCTGGACAGTTCATTGCGCTGCTTAAAGAACACTCCTTTATAAGTTATACCGTCAATGACCATCGTACAGTAGTAAGTTCCTGACGTATTGGACCATGTACCTGTCGCAGAACCGGTAATGGTTCCATTGCTGTTCAGGGTCACACTCTGGGTGGTCAGCATGCCAACATTAGCCGTAGAAGCATCCAATCCCATGTTGATGAATTGATAGGTCCCCGCCATTTCACTGGAACTATACCCGGTGGAGGCGATACTGCTGCCCAGAAATTCATACACCGCAGTTACCGGCCACTTGTCCTGATTCATAAATTGCTGATGCACGCGAACCTCATGCGCCTCGGTGCCGTTATTGAACCGGGTGTGGTACACCAGATATCTCCTGCCGTCCGTATCGATCAGTGCAGAATTGTGGCCACCCGATTTATACCCCTGACTAGCTCCCGATAAGTTATAATTCCCAAATAGCTTGATGCCGTAACCCGACTGGTCTACGGAAGCGGAGGAATAGACAGCCGAATTGCCGGCGGCATCGGTGTAGGTTCCGTCGATGGTGGTCGAGCGGTACAGACGGATATGATACCCTCCCGCATTGGCCAAACCGCCATAAGTGACGTAAAGGTAGTAATAGCCTGATGAGGAATCATACACGATGTAAGGAGCTTCGCCCGTCTTACCGTACCCTCCGGCAATCCGCTTGCCAAAATAACGGTCGACATTGCCATTGTCGGAGCCTGGGTAGTACGGCTTGCCGGTGGCTGGGTTAATCTGCAGAATATAAATCCCTCCAGACCAGGAGCCGTAACTCATCCACAGCTTGCCGCTGTTGTCATACACCAGCGCCGGATCTATCGCATTCGGGAAATTGCTGTTGTTGAATCCGCCACTGTTGTTAAACCAGCCGCTTCTGGTTCCAGATAAGGTGCCGTTGTCGATCAGCTCGGGGATATTGGTGTTCTTGTACCATATATCCACCGTTTTGGTCCCTAACGACGAGGTTGTTGTAATCGGGTTGCTGCCACTAGTGAAGCCGGAATAGATAATGGTATCGACATATTCATAAGGTCCGGAGACCGACTTGGATACACTGTAGGCGATAGCTGAACGGATATAAGTCGAGGAGGTGCAATAGTAGAGCATATAAGCTCCCGTCGATCCGTCTGCCCACTCGTATGAAGAATTATATACCGGTCCCGGCGCCCATACGGATTGTCCGCCTGAACTGTCCTGATCATTATACCCGGCCCAGGCAAAAGGCACCGCGAGCGCAGAATTTAATGCTGCTCCGGCGCTTCTGGCGGAGTTGCCGGTTCCCCCTGCCTTGACCAGCTCCCATTTCTGCATATCGCCGCCCCAGTAATTCCATTGCTGGATGTTCGCACCATTCGCTGTGCTGCCGTCCGCCACATCCATTGCGGCAGTATAGTTGGATGCCTTGGTTAAGAACGCGACCGTTCCGTCGGCATTTTGCTGGATTCTAAATAGCTGCATAGTGCCGCCCCAGTACGTCCATTGATCAATGTTGGCACCGTCGGCGGAAGATCCTTCGAAGACGTCAATACCGCTTGCATAAGCGGTATTGCCTGTAAGGATGTAATAATCCCCGCTTCCGTAATACATAATTCTGAACTTTTGCGCATCCGAGCCATTATACGACCATTGCTGAATATTGGTGCCGTCAGTCGCCGAGCCGTTCACTACGTCCAGATATAATCCGCTGTTCTTGTTCTTAATATAATAATAGCCTTCAAAAGTTGAAGGGGCGTACAGGCTGGTGTTCGTGTAGCCCTGTGTCCCCATGTAGGACCAGTTCCTAAGATCTGTGCTTGATGCCTGCGCCAGGTGTGAACCCAATATATAATACTTATTCGTAGAAGCATCATAGGAAATCGAAGGATCATGCACAGATACCCTTGTGGTGTTAGAGGTAGTGGATGAACCTGCTGCCCCGAAAATACTGCTGCTGCCTACGATCACCGCCAATAAAGCGAATACAATAGTCAGAATAATAATTTTATGGCTCCTCATTTTGTGGATCAGCTGCATATTGATCAAATCTCCTTTTGGTTGCCATTTAATTAACCGCTTACATTCTGCTGGGCAGATGCAGTTTTTTATTTACTCTGTACTTTATTAGCTCTCGCGTATCCCTCCTCATCTGATAAATACTTTACAGTATGGAAAATCTCCTTTGTTTCTTAAGCTAATATTAGTCCGAACGCGGTGTCTAAGTAAGGCTTATTTTGTCGTCGAACATAAAATAATTTAAAAAGGTTTAGATATTTATAGATATAAAAAAGATGCAATAAATCCTAAAAATGTAAATATGGAAATAATATACATCCAATTAAAGTGATAGAAATCCAATCGTTGTTATCTCGTCTTTGCTTACAAGCCGTTCTATAATAACTTTACGAGGAGGATGTTTATGTACTCAAAATTTCATAAGTATCGTTGGCAGTATCTCATGATTTTGCCGGGCTTAGTGTTATTATTTGTTTTTAATTACATTCCTATGGCGGGTATCCAGGTTGCTTTTCGTGACTTCCGGATTGGCGGCTCAATATGGAATAGCCCATGGGTTGGATTTAGTAATTTTGAGTTCTTGCAGGATCCGCAGTTTTTAACCATTGTAGAAAATACACTCTTTATTTCTGTTCTGAAATTTATATTTGGTTTTCCGGCTCCGATCTTACTCGCTCTTCTCATTAATGAAATTAGAAGTTCAAGGTTCAAACGATTTGTGCAATCCGTCAGTTATTTACCCCATTTCTTCTCTTGGATTGTAGTCGCTTACATTCTTCATTCGTTCTTATCGCTGGATGACGGACTCATCAACCAGTTCATCACGCGGACCGGAGGAGAGCCGATCTTCTTCCTGGGGTCGGATGATTGGTTTAGACCTATGGTTATCGTAAGCGGTCTATGGAAAGAGACGGGGTGGAACACAATTCTCTTTTTAGCCGCGATTACCACGATCGATCCTCAGCTCTACGAGGCGGCGAAGGTAGAGGGGGCAGGCAGACTGGCGCAAATTCGGCACATCACGCTGCCGGGCATGATTCCGACCATAACAATTATTTTGATTTTGAGCATACCCGGATTAATCACAATAGGCATGGATCAGATTTATCCATTGATGAATTCCGCAAATATGGGAGTCGCGGATGTGTTGGATACTTATGTATTGCGAAGCGGCCTGCAACAAGGGTACTTTGGAATGGCAACTGCCGTCGGCCTGCTATCTTCGGTGATTAGTTTGTTACTGGTTATCTCATCGAATCAATTTTCGCGAAAAATTAACGGCGAAGGGTTGTGGTGAAGATGAGATTATCCAAATCCGAAAAAATCGGCCAAATCATCATCGTTGTAATGCTAGCCTTGTTGTGTGTCTCCGTTATTTATCCGTTTCTATACATGATGGCTATATCGCTTAACGAAGGATCGGATGCGGCCAAAGGGGGTGTATATTTATTCCCGCGCTCTTTTACACTAATTAATTACGAAATCGTACTTGGCAACGAGGTCATCCGCCATTCGTATTTGATTACCATCGCTCGAACAGTCATTGGTACGATAACCGGTCTCATTGTAACGTTGTTAGTTGCCTTCGGTTTATCTTATAAAGGACTTCCGATGAGGCGTATCATTATGACTTACATTTTAATTACGATGTTGTTTAGCGGGGGGCTGGTCCCCTTCTATATCCAATTGAACAATTTGGGGCTGGTGAACACATTTTGGGTCTATATTTTACCGGGTATGTTCTCGGTCTGGAATATGTTCGTTATGCTCAAATTTATACAGGGTATACCCGAAGCACTCATTGAATCGGCAGAGCTGGACGGAGCCGGTCCGCTACGTACCCTATTGCAAATCATCATTCCTCTCTCAAAGCCGATGCTTGCTGCCCTTGGTTTGTTTACGGCTGTAGGTCACTGGAATGATTGGTTCTCTGGCGCTTTTTACGTAACCGACCAATCGCTCATCCCGGTGCAGACCTTCTTGCAGCAGTTACTATCCGCTTCTGATTTGTCTGCCATCTTTGGCTCGAACATCAATCAAGAGGCAATAGCAAGAAACTCCATGACGCAGAGCACGACGCTTATGTCTATCAAGATGACTGTCGTTATGGTCAGTGCGCTTCCGATTCTATGTGTCTATCCTTTTCTGCAGAAGTATTTCGTGAAGGGCGTACTCATTGGTTCTGTCAAAGGATAAATGAATTACAATATTTAATAATTATAGGGAGGGTCATCTCATGGTCATTAACAAAAGGAACCGACGTTTGATTGCTTTAGTGATGGCAGTACTGCTCGTCACTCTCGTCGGCTGTTCAAGCACGGGAAAGGAGAAAAACAGCTCTGGAAATCCTGAAAGCGCAGCCAATTCCGGGACATCAACGTCTGATAGTGGATCGTCCGCGTTCGATCTTTGGCTAGGTTGGGCGGCAACGATCAATAACGACAGTCTGGTTCAACAATATTGGAGGGATAAAGAACCAGGGGTCGCGGTGAAGTTGGAAGCAACCCAAGGGGATGCGATGACTGCGCTCAATTTGAAACTGAATGCGGGCGGGTTTAAAGACGCAGCCATTTTCAGCCACAATGATACGGTGTTAACTGCAATGACCCGGTCCGGAATGGTGATGCCTCTTGAACAATATTTCGATATGCCTGACAAATATCCGGGATTGGCTTCCATTCCCAAGGTGTACATTGACCGGTTGAAAGATAAGGATGGTCATATTTGGTCCATTCCTACCTGGTTCGACCAAAATCCCGATAACCCATGGCCAGGCTGGTCTTCAAACTCATGGGTGGTTCGGACGGATGTTGTTGAAAAGGCGGGAATGACCCTAGACGATTTAAGCACAATCGAAGGTGTGGAGGAGTTTCTTCGCGAAGCAGCCAAGATCAAGGATGATTCTGGCAAACCCTTACTCCCGCTTTCGTTCCTGATGGATCAGAATGATAATTTAGGTTATAGCGACGAGAATGCCGTACTTAATGCCTTTGGCGTGTCTACAGGCGGAGCAGGTATTGAGAAAAAGGGTGAAGAATTTATATTCGCCTATGACAACCCAAATTATAAGAAAGCATATCAATGGATGAATAAGATGTACCGGGAAAAGTTAATCGATCCCGAAGTCGTCACAAGCAAGAAAGAACAATATCAGGAAAGAAACCAATCCGGACGCGTAGCGATGAATGTTGGATCGTTCTTTAATATTCCGTCTTCAGCTTGGGAGGCTCTAGATGGACCTACGGCTCCCGGGTGGTATTATCAGGTTATTCCGATCCCTAAGGTTCCAGATGTGGATCAGGTCGGTATCAATCAAGTCGTGAATCCTTATCCAGGTTATGATGTCTTTGTCAATAAAGATACTAAGAATCTGGATGCCGTCTTAAAATTCTTCGATTACACCTTGCAACCGAATCCCGAGCAGCAGCATGTTGTTAATGAAGGACCAGCCGGACTGTATTGGGACTGGGTTGACCAACCACTCGGCAAATGGAATTTCACCGATCCGGAATATGACAAGGCTCGTAACTCGGGGGATGTGGCTCTGAAATCCAAAGTTACGCCTGAATTGTACATGACGTCTTCCTTTAGTAATGAATGGTACCCGTGGTGGAATGTCGGCAATCATCCGCATGTGGGTTATAAGAAGACAACTGAGTTTACGGAAGCTGTCGGCAAAATGGGTGCGGTGCGCTCCGTGCACTCTTATGATATGGTGAAGATGAAGACAGGCGGAGTTTGGGAGAAAAGTGCACCGACCGTTGAGAATCTTCGTAAAGAATACCGGGCAAAGTTATTGATGGCACAGGACGATGGAGCTTTCGAGAAGGTTTGGAATGAGTTCCGAGGGGCGCTTGAAAAGCGAGGGCAGTGGAACGAAATGAAAGCCGAATGGCATGAAACCTATCAGGCTGAAGTTCAAGTGAATGGTGAGTTTTAGTATAATGAAGGAGCATTCTTGAACAAGGGGTGCTCCCCTTCTTGTTGCTAAGGCCCGGGGAGTCGGAAATGGGGGGTCCTGTTGAGTCTACCGCGTCGAGTTGAAAATTTCGTTATCAGAATAACCCAATCGATGAATATTAGAAAAAAGGTCATCATTTTATACGCGTTCATCGTATTTATTCCGACTGCGTTGCTTGCAGTGGGGGCGGGTTACGTTGTTCTTCACCTGGTTCGTGAGAATTATTTGATTACGATACAGGAAGCCGTTCGCCAAAATGCCCAAAGCATCGCATTCAAAAAGCAAAGTTACGATTTAATCGTTACCCGTGCCGCCACCGATGGAGAACTGATCTCCAGACTTTCCCGTGAATACAAAGATATTTACGAGCAACTGGACACCGTGCTGTATGTGGACCGGTCTTTTCAATATACAGATCAGTATTTACCGGGAATTAAGTCGTTTCGTATTTACCATTCGAACAGTACGCTCGTTCAGGATGGGGGGTTCCTTTGGAGACCGGAGAACCGGATGATATCCGGTGAAAGAGAGGAAGCATGGTTTGAGCGAACAATTGAGACTCCGGGAGCGCTTAAATGGTCCAATGGCGTTGATAACGAACGCGAGTTGGTGGTCTCTCATAAGATTTCAAACCATAACGGCGGGTATTACGGAATTATTTATATGCGACTGGATTATAACGAGGTCTTTGCGGAATTCCTCCATCGTCCATTCGATGGAGCCGGCGATTTGTATATCGTGGATGAAAGAGGAAACATCCTCGCTTCCTCGAGTCAAGAACAAATCGGAATCCGGTTGAGCGAATCTTCGATACAGCCGTACTGGAATGATTCATTTGAAATGAATGCCGTAATGAACGGCAAGCTGTTTGTGACCAGCAAGCTGGATTCTGGTTGGACCGTTGCCGCGCTGGTACATTTGGACCGAATGGAAGAACAATCTCGGCTCATTTTCATCTCTGTTGGAGCAGGCATCGTTTTCTTCTTGATGTTATCCATTTTCTTGCTGTATGCCTTTTTAAACAACTTCGTGTGGCGGATTCACAAACTGGGGAAACGAATGAATGACATTTCCCGTGGTGATTTCGAGGTAAGCGTAAAAAACAGGGTGCAAGACGAGCTTGGTGAACTAGAATTGCTGTTCAATCATATGACAGGTCGCTTAGGCAAGCTTGTCGAAGAGAATGCGCAAGTCGGAATAAAGGAGAAAGAACAATCGTTTAAGGCATTACAGGCCCAAATCAATCCGCATTTCATCTATAACTCCTTAGGGCTGCTACGCTGGCGCGCGCTGGATCTGCATGATGAAAAGCAGATTAGAATCATTGATGCGTTAACGAGCTTCTATCGAATTGCTCTGAATAACCGGGAAAATGTGACCGCAATTCGCGACGAGCTAGAGCATGTAAAGGCCTATCTTGAAATTCAACAGTTGCGTTACCCGGATCGGGTTTCGGTGGATTGGGACATAGATCCTGAGGTTTTGGACTTGTATACGATCAAACTTTTGCTTCAGCCGATAGTGGAAAATTGCTATTTACATAGTGGAATTACGCAGGTCATCCGTGCGCAGATCCGTATATCCATTATTCGATTGGATGGAGAAGTCCACTTTGAAATATTTGATAATGGCAAAGGCTTACGTCCAGAGGTATTGGAACTGGTTCGCATGGAGAAATATGAAGGCACCCGAAACGGGTTTGGGCTTAACAATATAAGAGAGCGGCTGCGTTTGTATTTCGGTTTGCAAGGACATTTTGCTATAGACAGCATCGAAAACGAGTGGACATGCATCTCCATTCGCATTCCCGTCTGCACGAATAAGCCCCAAATTATGAGAGGTGAGGGTTATGATTCAAGCGTTAATCGTGGATGACGAACCGCTGCATATCGAAGGATTGACAAAGTATATTGATTGGAACGATATCGGTTATGAGCGGCCGCTAACTGCAGAATCGGCTGAAGCGGCCTTGGCGACCTTGGCTGAAACCCCTGTAGACGTTCTGATTACGGATGTATCAATGCCTGGAATGACAGGGATCGAACTGCTTGCTACGATCACGGCAAATTATCCGAGATTATCATCCATGCAGACATTGATAATCAGCGGGTACAATGAGTTCGAATTCGTCCAAGAAGCGATTAATCTAGGCGCAAAGGGATATGTGCTGAAACCGATCAAGATCGAGGAACTGGTAGCAAAGTTGATTTCGTTCCGAACAGTTATCGAAAAGAAACGGATGATCGAAAATGAAACTACAGCATTGAAGGAGAGAGTCATTGGAAGCATTGACGTTCTCCATGATCGATTCGTTAATGAACTGCTAGAAGGAAGAATTCAAAACGGGGAGCAAGCCAACTCATGGAGGCATCTTCTTGATTTGCCTCCCGGAGACCGGGAGAATCGATTGTTCCTGTTTACTTACGACAATTTACACGGATTGCCCATGCAGGATGCCGAGCAGCGAATTCTTCTAAGTGACTCGTTAGTTCGTACCGTTCGAGTGGGAATCTCGGGGTATGGTCAAATTTATATCGGAAGAACAGCTACCGACGAAGTGGCTGTCTTGCAATTGAACGCCTCTCCAGGTGAACGGGCCCAGTTGGAAAAGCAGTTCGCTTTCGTGCAGGAAGTCATCCGTGAGCAACACGATGCTACGATCACGATAGGTGTGAGTAGAGAAGTCATCGGTATAGGGGAGGTTCCAAGACTTTATAAGGAATTGAAACATATGCTCACTCAATTGAAGTCTACCGGAAGTGAACAAATTCATTATTTCGATCAAATCCAAGCGACCGAATACCGCGAATTTCAGTTACGGGATGAGGAAATTCCGGAAATCGTCAGGCTTCTAGAAGCAGGCGAAGAGGAGCGGGCTGTTGCGCAATTTAATCATGCTTTTGATATGCTGTTGATGCAAGATGACATTTCTATTACCTATGTAAAGGCCTTTGCCATGGGTTTGATCAGCGAATTGGTGCGAAGGTTTAATCGTTTGAACGACCATGACAACACTCACTATATGATGGTCTGGCATGACTTGCTTGAATGCGTCCGTACGTTGGAAGTTCGTGAGGTTGTCTTGGAGTACATGACGAGGTTCGCACAACTTGAGCGCAAGGAACAGGCTACGCAGCAGCATCATCTTATTCGTAACGTTGAAGCTTATTTGGAAAAAGGCCTTCAGACACAACTGACCGTCAAACAATTGGCCGAACACTTTCAATTGAACGCAAGCTATTTAAGCGTTTTGTTCAAGAAGGAAATGGGAAGAACGATATCCGATTTTATATTAGAGAAGCGTTTGGAAAGAGCGAAGGAGCTGCTGAAGGACCCTAATATAAAGGTTTATGAGGTAGCGGAACAGGTAGGGTATCAGACTGCTGCGTACTTCACATATATATTTAAGAAAGCTAACGACGTCACTCCTCAGGAATATCGGGATTATTATTATGAGGATTAGGTGTATAGCTTTCGAATCATTTGTACCTATAGCATATTTTATATGCCCTCCCACACCCTTAACAACAGCCCATCCTTACCATAAACAGGATCACTATCCGGCAGCGGCACTTGGCCGATTTCAGGGAGCGCCGCTGCGAAGTCGTCCGGCGTGGCCCGGCGGGTGTTGTAAGCTGCTCCGCCGGGATAAGCGCCGGCGATGCGGAAGTCATGCGAGGAAGCGAGCCGCTTATGGGCTGTACCGGCAGGCAGCACCAGTACGTCTCCGGCCGACACTTCAACCTTGCGGCCGGTATCGCCGCCGAGCTGCAGGCTGGCGCTGCCGGACATCACACCGAGCACCTCATGCGCATTGCTGTGGTAATGGTGATAGCTGAATACCCCGTTCACCCAGCTGTTCCGCCAGCCGTTATCATTGAAGATCTGCTCTGCGCTTTCCGGATGGTCCTGCAGTGCATGTCTATACAGAACGGCCGGAAGCTCCGGGTTATTCGGCAGCAGCTTGTCGGCCTTGAAGGCGAAAGTTTCTATAGAATCATACTGCTTCGGTCTGTCATGATGAGATTCTGGCATCCCTAATCATCTCCTTGTCTTTAGTTGTCATTACCCAAACCCTTTCCTGGCATATCCTATAGTCTATAGTACCCTCCTGCTGATAATTTCCTCCTGGGTCTTGTTAATCTGAGGGTCTATCTGACAACAATAGGGTAATTCATGGCATACAGTGTAATATATCTGTTGTAGATGGCGTGAAAGGGAGGGTTCATTATGATACGTAAAATAGGTACACTGCTGGCTGCCGCGCTGCTGCTGCCCGCACTCTTCATTATCCCGGCGGCGGCTGCCGCTCCGGTACAAGACAAGGCTGCTCCGGTTCAGGTCGCAGCGGCGACAACCCAGAGTCCGGCCACGAACGGACTGGTGCCGCTGACCGGCGCAATTAACGGGAATCTGCCGATTCATATGTCGGTCAAGATTGAGGGCAGCGGGAAACTGACCGGCAGTTATTATTACGACAAATACAAAAAGACGATCAAACTCACAGGTAATGTCAGCGGAAAAATAGTCCATATGTATGAATATGATGCCAAGGGCAAGGAAACGGGCCGCTTCGAGGGTTGGTGGATTGCCGGCACCGGCTTTGCCGGGGTATGGAGCAATCCGGACGGTACCCGCCAGCTGCCGGTAGAGGCGTTGACGGCAACAGCCGCCAAGAGTGTCAAGGTTCCGGCAGCTGCCGAGTGGAACGGCGAATGGTATATGGCGAGCAAATCGCCTTTCTATGGGGGATATGTAGAATTCAGCAACGTCAAGAGCGATAAGCTGACCTTTTCCATCGATGCATTCGATGGCGGCCATTCCGGCCAGCTGTATGAGGAGTCGGCTGTGGTCCGCAAACGGATGGCTGTATACAAGGAAGAGGACGGTTCGGTTGTCTTTTTCTACCTGCTGAACGGCCAGCTGTATGTAACCAGCCCTTCGCCAGTATACTCTGCGGGAGCGAATGTAACCTACACCGGCGAATATGCCAGAGGTCCGTACAAAGAGGCTATCTACACGCTGAAGGATACAGGTGTATTCAAGACAGCGGCGGAAGACAAGGCCTTCCGCACAGTTGTAGGCGATGATTACGATCTGTTCCTGTACAGCATGCAGCTGCTGGATAAGCCGAAGGATCTGGATGGTCTGGGTGCAAGCGTAATCTCAGGCGGCGTGCGCGGACTGTTTACACTGACAGAAGCGATTATTATGCATGACAAACAGGGCCACTATTGGGCAGCGGTACTCGACACGGATGAGGAGAACAGCCTGGAGCAATTCGATATTGCCATTGTCCGGTTCTACACCAACGTGCCGAATACAACGGAATTGCCGAAGACGATTGCCAAATGGACGGAAGCCTTTCCCGATTACGAGGTTGTCTTTATGAATCCTTAGTCATGAACAATACTCCGATTGCCGAAAAGAATAGATAACAATGAAACAGTCGCAGAGTACCGTCATCATGCCGGTGCCCTGCGACTGTTCTGTTATTTGATATTAATCTTAAATACATCTCCGGCTTGACCGCCAAACACAACCATACCGCCTTGCGGCAAGACTGCCGAAGGGTCTTTGGTCACCACAGAGAAGTTTATGATCATCCCGTCTGCATCATAGACAGCGAAGCCGCCGCTTGCCGGAGCAGTCACAGTCATTGTTTTCCCAGCTGATTTCTCACCGATCTTGAACCATATCCCTTGACCATTAGCCGGTACCGTACTGATTGATGACCGGCCTCCATAGATAGGCTGAACCGCATCTTCGCTGATATAAGCATTGCCATCGATGCTTAAATACTCCGCTTCATTCTTCGTATAGAAGTTCAAATCAAATGCATCTCTTCCGTTCATGACCGGTATTTCAGCCGCATTGACGGCTTGGTGCTCATCCACAATCCGGGTGCCCGAGGCATATCCCTGATCCACAGCGATATTCTTCATTAGGATCGCAGGGGACAGATAAAATAATGAATTGATCTTCTCATCCAAAGCATAGTAATTTTTCCCGTTTCTCTTTTCCCAGGCCTGCTTCGTGATGGGGGTTAGAGGATTGGACTCCAGCTTCTGATATTCGTAGGTTACCATCACCATCTGGCCGGCTCCGGGGAAATCCAACTCGGCATTAAGCTTTAGGTAGGTTTTGCCGTTCTTCTGCGGATCGAAGCTTACGGCGGAACGGCCATCGCTGCTCTTAAATTGACCGTTGCCTGTATAGATATATTTCTGTGCGGGGATCAGTCCGCCTTCCAGGGCAGGCAGGTCAAGCTCCCCGTCCTTAACCGTTATATCTGTTGTAGCGCCTACTGTGCCGTATAATCCCGAATAGGATTTCAACTCAGCGGGCATGGACACTTTTACCGGGGGTTCGAAGGTTTTTGCCGGCAGGAGCTTGTCAATCTTTCCGGTATCCTTCAAGTACTCCAGCAGGACATTCGAGGCGAAAATCGTATTGAAGATCGAGCTCCCGCCCGAGGAGAGCACAGCAATCGAAATATCGGATTCGGGTATTGCAGTTAGCGCAGCATGATACATAAGGGTATCCCCGCCTTTGGTTAGTGCGGTGATTCCGTAATCGCTGAACGGGGCCAGGCTCACAGCATCCCAGCCCAGACCATAGCTGAAGGTGTTTCGTTCATCCGGTACCCAGATTCCATTCTTATATTCAGGCTCCTGCATAGCCTTGACGGAGGCTTCGGATAAAATATCCGTACGGTTTCCGATCAGCACTTCAGCAAACTCGGTCAATTCTTCTGCCGTGGAATAGATTCCACCCGCTCCAATTACGTTGGCGTTCTCAACGGGGAGAGCCTGCTCCAGCGCCGGGAAATAGGTCTTGGCCAACTGCTGTCTGTCAAACGTATCGAGCGGCGTTTGGGTCGAGCTTAACTGCAGCGGACTGCTCAGGTACCGGTCCAGGAATTCGGAATAGCTTAATCCGCTCACCTGCTCAATCATGAGCTCGAGCAGCTGAAAGCCATCGTTGCAATAGACGGAATATTCTCCGGGATTGGATTTCAGATGTTCGGACTCCAGCCTTGACAGTAATTCATCATGATTCTGTGTATCGTTGTCATCCAGCAGCATGCTGTTGCCATAGTGGCTGCCGTAAAGACCTGACGAATGATTCATTAACATCCGCGGTGTAATGTCCTTATATCTGGCATCGGCCATTTTAAACTGCGGTAAATACGTAGTGAGGGGTTTGTCGATATCAATGGCCTTGGAATCCGCCAGGATCATCGCCCCGGCAGAGACATGCATTTTGCTAACCGAGCCAATCCCAAACATCGTATCCTTCGTTACCGGTGCCTGAGTGGCTTTATCGTACACACCGGCACCTCCGGACAGGGTGATAGCACCTTTATCCCTGATGGCATACTGTAGTCCGCTTACCCCATAATTGGAGATGATCTCAGAAGCCAGCGCGCGGGCCTTTTCTTCTACGGTTGTCCCCTTCTCCTGTGCCGAGGCCTGAGCCATGGGGATCACTAACACCGAAGCCAATACGGCTGCAATCAATTTCTTCATCCTTATTTCCTCCTCCTGTTGCTGCTCGAAATGTAATCCTGGATTCATCATACAAGCAAGAAGGAGGGAGAAGATCCGAAGTACCCTGAAACGAAAAAAACAATCCCTAAACAATAGTATTGTCTAAGGATTGTCCGTGTGAAAGGGGAGGACGACCATATTGTTAAAGACTTTATGTCCGGACTCGATGGTCATGTTGCCGCCGTACTTATCGCATATTCTGGCTATATTGGTTAAGCCGATGCCATGATACTCCGGGTCCGGTTTCTGGCTGTGCAAGGGGGCAGTCTCTTTGTCCATGTGGTTAAGGATGTGGATGAACAGCGCAGATTCATTCGAATGAATCTGGATGAGCATGTACCGGTCCTCTGCCACCTTAACCTTCTTAGAGGCTTCTATCGCATTATCCAGCATATTGCCAAGAACGACACATAGGTCATAACGGTCAATATTCACTTCCAGCGAATAGAGCTGAAGCCTGGTATCCATTCTGATCCCGTTGGCCTGTCCAATATTAAGGGTATTCGTGACAAGCGCATCTATAACGAGATGTCCGGTGTTTACCCGCTGATAGGCGTCCTCGACTTTATTTAAGGTAACCCTGATATGCTCCAGTGCCGCCGCTGAATCATTTCGTTTAATACACTCTTCAATGTAGAGAAACTGCTGGTGGGTGTCGTGAATAATCCGCTTAATGGATTTGAAGCTGTGCACTGTTTTCTCATAGTTCGCATCCTGATAATTCATCTGGTGCTGCAACTGTGCATTCTCATGCATGAATTGAAATTTATCAATAATCGTATCGAAAATATAGACGACCATCACATTCAGGAACAGGAATCCGATAATCGCCATGAAATAATAGATGTTTTTCTCACTGGTGACAGTAAGTACATTGATCTGATAGATACTGATCAGGGGCACGATCAAGAAGAAAATATAGTAACGGTAAGGCAAAGAGAAGCTTCTGCGTTTGGAGATGAATCTGATCACCTGAATAACAGCAAACATAATCACACAGCTAAGGATTAATGCCTTCGTAAAGGTCAGCCGGTCCTGCCCGTTACCTGAATCCAGGGTAGTAAAATCTATGGAATCCAAGGTTGAGAAAATATAAAGCGAGATAAAACTAACCATCGTCATCAAAACCGCATACAGGATAGAAAAAATGACCTTGGTCTTGATCTCCACATCATAGGATTGCGCCAAACCAAAGATCATCAGCAATGCGACACAAGAGGCTGCATAGGAATTCATCGGAATGACTAAATATATAAAACAAAGCAATCCGTAAAGGATGAAGTAAACGATCCGGTTAGTCTTCCTGGCGGACTTGTCAAAGACGGAAGTGAAGAAAAAGTTGGTTTGAAAGCACATCACCAGCAGCACACAGAGGACTATAGGCAGGTTATATAGAATCATACGAATTACCCTTCATGATCATGAATTTGGTGTAGTAATCTTTAACCTCTTTGATCTTGGACCGGCCTATAGGAAGCTCCATCCCATTCGACATGAGAACGGAGCCGCTGGCGAACTTCTTCACATGCAGCAGGTTGATAATAATCGAACGGTGGATGTGCAGGAAGTTACTGTCTTTTAGAGCTGTTGCATAATCTGCAATAATACCCTTGCTCTCATAGATTTGGGCTTTGGTGATCACATGCAGCTTGCTTTTTATCGTTAGGCTTTTGGCAACCTCAATCGCAATGATATCATCATATCTTAATACAACTTCATCATAACCGGATTTAATGACCATGAATTTCTTATCTTGGGCCTGAAAGTATTGGCACAGTTTGGTGATCTTCTCTTCCAGGAGGAGAGGCGCTACGGGTTTGATTAAATACTGGAATGTGATGACATCGAAGCTCTCCACCATATATTGTGGGTAGCTGGTAAGGAAAATAATCTGTTCATCAAAGTGCTTCAGCTCCCGGATTCTCCGTGCCGTCTGAATCCCATTCATTCCACCCATCTCCACGTCAAGAATTAGAATATGGAAGGGCGCTTCGCCACGCTCATAATGAGCGGCCAGCTGCTCCCCCGAGTGAAACAACTCCATCTCGAATTCTATAGTTGTCTTGATGGATAAGCCAATCAGAGTTCTCTTAACAAGCTCCCGCTGCTTCTCCTCATCATCGCATATCGCTACTCTATACATGAATGCCACCCCTTTCCTTCCGGCGCAATGTCCTATAAATAGATTCACAACAGTATATAGCATTTTTAATGAGAACAAACAACTATGGGGATCAAATGCAAATTGGAATCCTTGGAATGCAGACGGATGCGGGCTCTGGGGGAGGGATTGTAGATTTTGGGTAATAACTATTATACAGATGGAGGAGGTATACAATGAACAAACAATTATTTACGGCAGCTGCCACTATTATTATATCCGCCTCAGTTTTAGGCGCGTGCAGCAACAATGAAGTTACAAATGAGACAGAGCCAACAGCTACAAGTGCAGCGACTATGCCTGTTGTTGAAGCTACAGCCACTCCTGTACCTTCGGCCACTCCCTCAGCCACGGAGGCGGCGTCCGCCGCTCCTGACCCTACTGATCCTCAGACCTCTGAACGGCCAGAGACCCGGGAATTCAGTGAACAGGAGGGAGGGGTTAGCGGGCAAACGGCTACACTGGAGCAAGGTGATGGATACTCCCTATATATCACTGGGGATTTCACATTGAATGCACAGACTAACCGTTTATCACTTACGGAGGACCTGACCTACTATGCGGAAATTGAAAGTTTGGCTTCTGAATACGATCTCACTGCTCTGAAGCAACAAGGTGAAACTGAGCTTTCCGCTACAGGTAGTGCTAAAGATTATAGTGGGGAATTGGTTGAACATCCGCTCGGGTTTGCAGAATTGTATTTGCAGGCTACTGGTGATAAAGGAATAGTAGATTACATGGTATGGAAGAATCAGGCGGGGGAAGCTTTTCTTTTAAGGATACACAATCCTAAGGGCGCATTGTCCAATAAGTTTTCTCCCTGGGTAATGGTCTCCCTGGCGACACTTGAAAGAAATTCTTAATTGGTGGGCGGGTTTACCAAAGGGAACTTACCTGTAGGGCTCATCGACGTGATTAAGGTCAGGATGGATGGAATAGAAGGTGCAGATAACTGAGAGAAGTCTCGTAGTCTCCTTGACGTAAACGCGGTAAGCGTCAAACAGCCCACACCTTGACACCAAGATGAGGGCTGTTTGAGCTTACATTAATAACGACCACCAAACGCATTTGGACTAACAGCATCAATACGGGCAAAATCATCAGACGTAAGATGAATATCAAGTGCCTTGATATTATCCTCCAAATATTTACGGCGTTTCGTACCAGGAATCGGCAATGTGCCTCTTTCTACTGTCCATGCAATTGCTAGTTGAGGTACCGTACAGTTCTTTTCTTTGGCGATTTCCGCTAGTTTATCAACGATTTTAATATTCTTTTGGAAGTTCTCACCTTTGTAACGTGTAAAAAGATTGCGCATATCATCAGCTTGGAAGTTCTCATTCATATGACGTTCCCCCGTAATAAAGCCTCTGCTTAGAGGACTGTAAGCTACAAGGGTGATTCCTAATTCTTTTACGGTAGGTAGAGCTTCTTCTTCAATTTCCCGGCTCCAAATGGAGTATTCCGATTGGACTGCGGAAATAGGGTGTACTTCATGCGCTTTACGAAGTGTAGATGCACTAATAACTGATCCATTTAGGCCATTAGAAAGACCAAGATAACGAACTTTACCTGCTTTAACTAAGTCAGCCATAGCACCAACTGTCTCCTCAATGGGAACATTAGGGTCTACCGCATGTTGATAATACAGGTCGATATAATCGAGACCAAGACGTCGAAGGCTTTCATCAATAGCTTTCTTTACATAGTCCGGGTGTCCTCCGATGAATTCCCAATTTGGACCATACGAAAACTTGGTAGCGACAATTGCCTGTTCTCTTCGTCCCTTCAACGCTTTTCCTAATAGCTCCTCATTATGGCCGTTGCCATATGTATCAGCAGTATCAAGCAAAGTTACCCCGAGATCAAGCGCCCGATGAATGGTTTTAATAGACTCCTCATCATCAATGGTGCCATACATGCCGGGGGACATGCCCATCATACCCAATCCAATAGAAGAAACGACGATATCGCTGTGACCGAGCTTTTGCGTTTTCATATTAGTTACCTCGCTTTTTATATGTTTTAGCTTCGAGTTACATCTTAGCATAAAAACATTTACAAAGTAAACACTTTTGATCATTTCTGTATAATCTGCAAAATATGTTTGTGCCGAAAGCGAAATTCCGGTTATAATAAAAGTAAGGGGGGCTTTATGTGAATAACCAGATATCAGATAAAAAAAACGAAACACGAGTTAAGCTTATGAATAAGCTGCTTCCTTATTTACGAAAAAATGGCCTTCAGTCCGTTCGGATGGACGAAATTTCTAGAGTAATGGAGATAAGCCGAGCGACTTTATATAAGTATTTCTCAACCAAGGAAGAAATTGTCGAGTTCATCGTAGATGGTTTTATTGAATACATGAAGGAACTGACTCACAACCCTTTGGATTCGGTTCAAAGTTTCGGTACTCGTTTTTTGCAAATATTTGAACAAACCATATCTCTAGTCGTTTATTTCTCGGATATTATCCTTCAGGACCTCGAAACCAGTTACCCGGATTTATTTGATCGCTTTAATGAAGCTATGAAGGAGCGAGAAGAGAAGATACTGGCTTTCTTTGAGGAAGGTAAACAAAAAGGGATTTTCAATCAACTTAACGGCAGGCTATTAATAAAGCAGGATGAAATTCTAAGAGGGATGTTCGATGTTAAATATCTGATGACCAATCAATTCACGGTTCAACAAGTTTTATATGATTATTTTCAATTAAAGAGGATTCAGTTGTTTAAGCCCGAAAAGCTGACAGCAATTGATGATGAAGTGTTGATGCCGAAAATAGAACATTTAACTCAAAAAGTGACCAAAAACCTTTTTTAACATTTACTAACGCAATACCACAATGATAAGAGGCCCACCACATTAGATTAATGGGGGTTCTTCAATAACAAAATCATGAGTGTTTAATTCTTGCATATTCAGTCCTCTTCTCAAAAAAAAATTGCTTGTGTGATCCCCGCGGAGTACTCCGCGGGGTTTCT